>JALONF010000045.1 GCA_025455085.1 Ignavibacteriaceae bacterium | reverse complement strand
TAAATTGACCATTAAAATCAATTTGTTTCAACCTATAAATATATTCTCCTTCAGAAAGCTTTGCATCATTAAATAAATAACTTCTCTGCTCGGTTGTAGTTCCGGAACCAGCTACAAACCCAATTGCGTCGTAATCTGTTTCAGAAGTTCTTCTTTCAACCTGAAAACCGGAATTATTTAATTCTGTTGCTGTAGTCCATTGAAGAATAACATCCCTGCCATTTACAGTTGCAGCGAATGAAGTTAACTCAACAGGTACCGGATCATCTGCGGTTATTCTGACTATAGAGAAATTTCCCTGGGATCCAGAATTTGCAGTATATCCACTTGCCCAGCAAGATCTAAATAATGTACCATAACCAGTGGTTGAAGTTGTTAGTGCATCAACACTTCTACTGGTGCCGGTGAAACCTGTCTGACGAAGTTCAATTAGCAAATTACCTCCATTGTAAACGTATATGCTGTCAAGAAAGAATGTCATTTCAGGTCCCCAGTTATTTGGTGTATTTCCAAAAGTATACGTATTAGCAAGAATAGTTAAGCTGCCCGCTCTTACCTGCTTTTTAGGTCCAACAAAATTTGCAGAAAAATCTGTAAGACTCATGTTGGCCGGATCAACGCTTTGACCGAGATAAAAATCATAATTTGTAATAGTTATATCAGACGCCGGCCAGTTAGCTGTGGCAGAGGTTGGAAGCCTCCAACTCACTGCATAAATCTGTTTAGTAAGAATTGGTGCTAACAGACTTTCGTGCATCAGCAACTGATATGTGCGTGGAGTTGTCGAGAGTTGGCTGGTAAATGCCCCGTTACCAGGTGTGCTTGTGTAATCTGATGGAACTACAATGAGAAAAGCAGGAATACAAAAAAAGTAAAGAAAGTTTTCATAGCATCTCCTATTTTTGTTGATGAATTGTATTGAAAAATAATTTATTATTAATCTTAATGCAAGACTTCAGGATAAAGATTTCAATTGTGTGTGAAAAGAACGATTTTTAAAAACCTTTTATTGAGACACTTTGGCAGGTAAATAAAAAACCGCAATCCTTTTATTGAAGAATTGCGGTTATAAATCAAGATTGCCTCTCTTTGCTAAAGTAAAACTAACATTGACATATCAATACTTAAACATCGTAGTACATTCCAAACTCAAACGGATGAGGCTGCAATGCCATTGGTTTGATTTCTTTTTCGATTTTATATTTAATCCAGGTTTCAATTACATCTTCAGTGAAGACATCTCCCTTTAATAAATACTCGTGATCGTTTGCCAAAGCTTTTATTGCTTCATTCAAACTGCCCGGAGTTGACGGAACATTTTTCAATTCCTCCGGAGGCATATCGTAAATATCTTTATCCAGCGGTTCACCGGGATCGATTCGATTAATTATTCCATCCAGACCAGCCATAAGCATTGCTGAGAAAGCTAAATATGGATTAGCAGCAGGATCCGGACAACGAAACTCAACTCTCTTTGATTTTGGACTTGTTGAATACATTGGAATTCTTACTGCAGCACTTCTGTTCCTTTGCGAGTAAGCAAGATTTACAGGTGCCTCAAATCCCGGCACTAATCTTTTGTAAGAGTTGGTTGTTGGATTCGCAAAAGCACATAACGAAGCTGCGTGTTTTAATAGTCCACCAATAAAATAAAGTGCATCCTCACTCAAGCCTGCATAGCCCGGTCCGGCAAAAAGAGGTTTTCCTTTTTTCCACAAACTTGTGTGAACGTGCATTCCACTGCCGTTATCACCTTGAATTGGTTTTGGCATGTAAGTCACAGTTTTGTTCCATTTCTTCGCCGTATTTTTTACTATGTACTTAAACATCAAAAGCTGGTCAGCAGATTTAACAAGTGGAGCAAAACGTAAATCAATTTCGCACTGTCCTCCGCTTGCAACTTCGTGATGCTGGGCTTCTACATCAATTCCACAATCAATTAAATTATTAACCATTGCATTTCGTAAATCCATTAATGCATCTGTCGGTGGAACCGGGAAATAACCCTCTTTGTATCTTGGCTTATATCCAAGGTTAGGATTTTCTTCTCTGCCCGTGTTCCATCTTCCTTCAACTGAATCAACGTGATAAAAACTTCCATTAGGCTTTGAATCAAATCTCACATCATCAAAAATGAAAAATTCTGCTTCAGGACCGAAGTAAACGGTATCCGCAATTCCTGTTGATTTCAGATGAGCTTCAGCTTTCTGAGCAATGTTTCTTGGACAGCGTGAATATTTTTCTTTCGTTGCGGGTTCATAAACATCACATATTAAACTGGCTGTTGGTGATTCGATGAATGGGTCTAGAAATAAAGTTTCAGGGTCAGGGATGATCAGCATATCACTTTCGTTGATTGCTTTCCATCCTCTTATCGATGAGCCGTCAAAACCATATCCATCTACAAATGAATCAGCATCGAACTGAGAAACAGGCACAGTGAAATGCTGCCACTGTCCGGGGAAGTCCATAAACTTCAAATCAATGAATTTAATTTTTTTTGTCTTTATAAAGTTGAGCACATTATCAATAGCACTCGGTGATTTCGCCATATAGTTTTCCTTTTAATTTATTATTAAATATTAATTGATGTTGTTTCTTTTATTGTCGATAGAACAAATGTAGTTTTTGTTCCGGTAACACCAGGCCAGGTTTGAACTTCGCTTAAAAGCTTTTCAAGTGATTCAGTGTTTTTAACAAGCACTTTTAACAGATGCGAACCTTCGCCCAATACTGAATGACATTCCAGAATATTCGGCTGCTTGTCAACATGTTTTATCAAATCTTTATAATGCTTGGATGAATCCATCATAACAAGAATAAAAGCAAGAATATCATAACCGAATGTCTGCCTTTTAACCTTGGTATAATAACCCTCAATAATTTTGTTATCCTCAAGTTTTTTTAACCTTTCACTTACTGAAGGAACTGAAAGTCCTACTTGCTCTGCAAGCTCGTTACGCTTTATTCTCCCATCTTGCTGTAGAGTTTTAAGAATCTGAATGTCCAGATCATCAATCATAGCTATTCTGTTTTAATTTGATATAATTGGAAGCAAAAATATAATTTTGATACACACATTCCAAATTAAATAAGGTATAATCACAAAATATCCTTATTAAATTAAGATAATTTGACGATTATTGTTAATAATTTAGATTTTATCTTGACTCTGCTTAACTAATATTGTGCCATCTCGGACATTGATACTAGTTGAATAAAGATGCAACTATAAAGTTGAAAAGTTCAGGAGTGAGTATTACACCGATCAGGCTTCATACGAGTGGGAGTTCGTCTTCTATGTTTTTCTTCGCTTTTTTCTTTTCTGATTTTCTGTCGTAGGACTTTTTATCCTTTTCAATTTTTGGTGGTTTTTGCGGAACGGGAATCCGCTTGATCTTTTTCTTTATTTTGATTTTAATTTTTGTTTTCATTCAAAATTAAATTCGTGAAACTTGCCTGACAGCAGTCAGGTTAGGGACTTTCTTTAGCCACGAACCTGCCTTGCCGGCAGGCGGGCGCACTAATTAAACACGAATTAAAATATCGCATAGATGAACGGAGCTAATGCCGAACCTTGAGTTAAGATTATCAATCCGCCAAGTAATAAAAGCAAAATCAGAATCGGCGCAAGCCACCATTTTTTTCTTACTTTAAGGAAATCCCAGAGTTCAGAGAGAATAGAAAGTTTGCTCATAATTATTTCCTAAAATTGTCTTTCGTAATCTATTTGTTTTTTATGAATGATTGAACGCTTTTCCCAATAAGTTTCTGCCGACTTATCGTATTTCAGAGTCATAAACTTTTTACCAACAAGCTTTGCTAAAATCCCAATAGGTGTTAATACAAGATAAAATAATATTGTTAAAATTACTCTGGACATAATGAATCCCAGAATAATTGCCAGACTCATCCAGATTCTATTTAAAGGTTTAAGTAATTGCGGGAATAAAACGCCAAATAAAATTAATAATCCCCCGATAACTGCAAAGTAAATGGCTGAAGGTTTTTCAAAATAAAAAAGAAGTGAGCCTAACACTGCAAGCACAGTACCTACAGTTAAACCAAACTTACGTAGATCTTTCTTTGCCTCTTTAATATGTTTGAATTCTTCCTTAAGCATTTTTAATCCAGTGCAAATTCTTTTTTCCAGTCAGTATCTTTTTCCATCGGTTTCTGATCTTCTTTTGAAAGAAGATAGTTCCCAAGGACCAGGTAATCAATATTGGTTCTCATAAAACATTTGTAAGCATCTTCAGGTGTGCATACTATCGGTTCGCCTCGCACATTAAATGAAGTGTTAATGATAACTGCACAGCCTGTGGTTTTTTCAAATTGTGATATTAACTTATGATATCTTGGATTGGTTTCCTTGTGAACTGTTTGAAGCCGTGCAGAATAATCTACGTGTGTAATTGCTGGTATATCAGAACGCACAACATTGAGCTTTTCAATTCCCCAAAGACTCTCCTCTTTATCCGTCATCTTTATTCTTCGTTCTCTTTTTACATCAGCAACTAAAAGCATATACGGACTTTCCTTCTCAATCTCAAAATACTCTCCAACTTTCTCATAAAGAACAGAAGGAGCAAATGGTCTGAATCCTTCTCTGAATTTTATTTTAATATTCATTGTTGCCTGCATTTTGGGAGAACGAGCATCACCGATAATTGTACGGGCACCCAAAGCCCGAGGTCCGAATTCCATTCTGCCATCAAACCAGCCGATTACTTTTTCTTCGGCAATAAGTCTTGCGACTGTTTTTATTAGTTCATCTACGTGATACTTTTTAGCAATGAGACTGGATGATTGGATGAATGATTGAATGTAATCATCACTAAATTCAGGACCTAGATAAGAACCAAGCTGAGAATCGGAATTCTTTTCAGATGATCTCGGATTTCCAAGATAGCTGTACCATCCAATAAGTGCAGCGCCTAAAGCCCCGCCAGCATCTCCAGCCGCCGGCTGAATCCAGATGTTTTCAAAAGGACCCTCCTTTAAAAGTTTTCCATTTGCAACACAGTTCAAGGCAACTCCGCCTGCAAGCGTAAGATTTTTCAAGCCTGTTTCTTTATAAACGTGATTACCAATCTTCAAAACTATTTCTTCTGTCACCTCCTGAAGAGAACGGGCTAAATCCATATCCTTTTGTGCCAGATTTGTTTCAGGAACTCTTGGAGGTCCACCAAAAAGTTTATCAAACTTACTATTAGTCATCGTCAAACCCTGGCAGTAATTGAAGTAATCCATATTCATTCTGAATGAACCATCATCTTTGACATCAATCAAATGATCATAAATTAATTTTTTGTATTTCGGCTCGCCGTAAGGTGCAAGTCCCATTACTTTGTATTCGCCAGAGTTAACTTTAAATCCGGTGTAATAAGTAAAAGCTGAATACAGCAAACCGAGTGAATGCGGAAATTTTATATCAGCCCAAAGTTCAATTGAATTTTCTCTGCCATGGCCATAACTGCTTGTTGTCCATTCGCCGACTCCATCCATCGTGAGTATTGCAGCTTCTTTGTAAGGTGACGGAAAAAATGCCGATGCTGCGTGAGACTCGTGATGTTCAGGGAAAATAATTTTGCCTTCGTACCCGAGTTCTTTACCGATTAATTCTTTCATCCATAATTTTTCTTTTATCCATAAAGGCATTGCTTTTATGAAGGACTTGATTCCGGCAGGAGCAAAAGTTAAATAAGTTTCCAGAAGCCGCTCGAATTTCAAAAATGGCTTATCGTAGAAAGCAACTAAATCAAGATCACCTGCTTCGATTCCGGCATAGTCAAGACAAAATTTAATTGCACCATTGGGAAAACGATGATCATGTTTCTTCCGGGAAAACCGTTCTTCCTGAGCTGCAGCTAGAATCTTACCATCCTTAACAATGCATGCTGCACTATCGTGGTAGTAAGCTGATATACCGAGTATGTAAATATTTTTCTTGTTCAAGAATATTTTATTATTAAACTAAGGTGTTTGATTTTCCTGTTCCTGCCAAGGTTTAATCCAAAGGTCATTTGGTGCTGTCATTGGAACAGCCAGCAATCTTCCTCCGAAACCGAAATATCTGTAAACCACAGTCGTGGTATTTAGTACTTCAACTGAATTTAATGCGTCCTCATTAACATCAACACCATACTTATTAGCTAATTCAACCGACTTGTTAATAAGGGCATCACTGTACTTTTTATACCTAAGCTCAACTTTAATCCTTTCTTTTTCTTCCTCAAAGTTATAAAAAGAAAAACTCGTGCTCTCCCTTCTTTCAATTAATTCAAACAAAGAATAGCCTTCTTCAACACTTATTGGGCCATACATATCACCTATCTTCATTAAAGCAGCTTTACGACCTATCTCACCGTGCTCGTTTACCGGAAAAAATCCCAGTTCACCATTATTATTTCTTGCTTCATTTCTGATAGTATATTTGACTGCAAGTTCTCTGAAATCTTTTCCAGCATTCAATTCATCCAGCACAGTTCTTATAATATCAAGGTCTTCAGTTAAAACCTCAATAATTTTCACTTCGAGTAAAGAAGTAGTGTCCCTATTCTTCTCCAGAAAATATTCATAAGCTTCTTCATCTGTTATTTTAATGTTTTCTGAAATTTCTTTTCGTAATGTCTCGGTTAAATAATAATCCCGCCACATTTTAAGATAACGTTGAACCTCAGGTAAGTTCTGTAATCCTCTTTTGTATCCTTCACGAGAAAGGAGCTCATGTTCAATAAATATTTTAACAGCATAATTCAATCGGCCTTTAATATGATTATTATCGAGAGAATCAACATAAAATTTTTCAATTGAAAGCTCCTGAAGAAAATCGCTGATTGTCGCAAATTGACTATTCATTTTTACAAATTCGGCATTCAGTAGTTCCGGACCTAATTCAGTTTCAATTTTATACAAGTCTTCTGGTACGATATAAACTTTTTCTTCTGCAGGAATTTTTTCCTTCTCACTTCTTGTCTTCAAAGTCTCCTCAACCAGGTCAGCTAATTTTAGAAATAATTCCCTGTTTGTTTCTGCAGTAGCATCTTTAAAGAATTTCGAATAGAAGTCCTTATAAATACTATCCGTAAATGTTTTTTCAGCAACTTTCAAAACATACTTTTGCTGTTCTTCAGCCTGCTGAGCGTCTTCGATTACTTTTTGTTCAGTAGATAGCAGCCTGAATATATACCATCCATTCGGAGCTTTAATCGGTCTCGTAAATTCTCCCAGCTTAAGGTCATATAAAATATCCTCAACATTTTTATCCATCTGTCCATAACTAACAACGTAAGGGGTCTCTTGTAGTGTGCTTTCAGGTCGTTTAAGAAATATAGAATAAAAATCAACTCCATTTATGAGCTGTGTAAAAAAATCATTAATCTCAGCTTCGTCTTCAGAAAACAAATAATTTAAATCAAGTGACAAGCTGTTTCTTCGAAAGGCTTCAATCAAATATTCATCCGACAATTTTACCTTACTCAGGATTTCCTGCCTGTAAAGTGCATCCCGAACATACATTTTTTCAATAGCTCTATAAGTTGATTTAATCAGTTCAGAATTATCCAGGCCCATTGATTCAGCCTCGAGCGCCCATAGTTTTTCTGCTACTATGGAATACAATACTTCTTTTTTCAGAGCATCTTCAGCACCTTTAATTCCTGCAACAAGCTGAGGAGTTAGTTCATACCTTTCTATGAATTCACTCTCAGAAATAATTTCGCTCCCAACTTTTGCAATTATTTTTTGATCAGCTGGTTGTGACCAGCCAATTTGAACTGAAAACAGAAGCAGTAGTAATATGAAGCGAATATTCATTAAGATAATGTTTAAAAAAATTTTATGTGCATACTAGCGTTGCTGAACGAATCTTGTGATTAAGTAAATCATCTGGTGAAATGCTGCTAAAATAGGTATATTAGGATAAATGAGGTAAGTCAAAAGGAATGTTAAAAAGTCTTTTTTAAGTTTAATAAATCCTGATTTTTGAACTGCGTTTGACATAATTTTAAGACTGTAATTCATATTTTTCTGATGGCATTATCAACTGATTTATATCTCTGTTATTGAAATAATAAATTGTAATGGAAAATTCTCATAAAAAAAATCCACGCTGGTTTTATCTTGTTTTAATATTGTTGCCTGTTGTCATTATCATTTTTTTAGAGCTTAGTCTAAGACTTTTTAACTACGGAAGAACTCACGATCAATGGGTATCCGCTGGTGATGGAAGACTAACATTGAATCCGGAAATAGCATTCAGATACTTTTATAATACAGACAGAGTCCCATCAGCAAATCACAATTATTTTGATGAAATAAAAAAAGAAAATGCATATCTTGTTTTTGTGATGGGAGGAAGCAGTGCCGCTGGATTTCCGTATTCACCTAACGGTGCTTTCTCACGCTACATTCGTAAAAGACTCGAACTTATCTATCCGGAAAGGAAAATCGAAGTTGTAAACATCGCTATGTCTGCCATTAATTCTTATGCTTTGAGGGATATGCTGCCCGGGGCTTTGGAAAAAGAACCCGACTTGATAATTATTTACGCAGGACATAACGAATACTATGGTGCTCTTGGTGTTGGTTCTGTAGAAACACTGGGTGATACCAGGTTCATTGTGAACACAGTTATCTGGCTAAATAGATTCAAAACTTTTGAATTACTCCGTGATGCAGTGAAATCAGTTTCAGGTTGGTTTTCATCCCCCGTCAAATCGGATGGAACTCTGATGGCACGAATGTCACAACGACAAGTAATTCCGTTCAACTCAGAAAAATATTTTTCAGGTGTAGATCAGTATGAAGGAAACCTCCGGGACATTCTTGAAATGACAAGAGAAAAAAATGTTCCTGTAATTCTTGGAAGATTGGTTAGCAACCTGAAAGATCAAAAACCTTTTGAATCAATTTACGAAGGTCAATTTCCAGCTGCAGATGAAGTATTTAAATCAGCTTTCAATGAATTAAACTCCGGCAGATTGCTCAGTGCAGATTCATTATTTCGGTTTGCTAAAGATCTCGACGCTTTAAGATGGAGAGCTCCCGAAAAAGTAAATCAAATAATTGAAGACCTCGGCAAAGAGTTTAATTATCCCGTTGTAAAATTAGATTCAGTATTTAATGCTGAATCAGAAAACGGAGTGGTTGGCGATGATCTCATTACTGATCATCTTCATCCGAATCTCAGAGGTTTTCAGATAATAGGTAGGGAATTTATTAACAGAGGACTTGAATCGAGAATTTTGCCGCAAGATTACAAAAAGGAATTTTCAATTGAAGCTCAGGATAGCATTACTCTTAGTCGTTATGAATTCACAAAGCTTGATTCAACAATAGCTCTCTATCAGATTATAATTTTGAAAAGTGATTGGCCATACACCAAAGAAAAAATTTCGGATGAAAAAAAACTTGAACTGTTGAATATGAAAACGTATTCCGATACTCTTGCTTATCTTGCCGGAAAAGGAGAACTTACCTGGCAGGCTGCTCATCTTAAGCTGGCTCAGCATAAATTGATGAATGGACGGATTGATTCATTTAAAAAAGAAATTAGCGCTGCCACGGATGAATATCCTTTCGATCCCTATAATTATGAATTTGCAGCCCAACTTTTAGTTAACCTGAAAATGTTTGATGAGGCTTACATTTATTTGCGAAAACTTGATGAACTTAAGTCCGGGGCTTATTCAACAAAATGGCTTGGAATAATTGATTTACTTAATAACAAGGTTGAATCTGCGATCAGCTACCTATCAAAAAGTATCAATTATAATTCATCCGACGCACAGGTTTATTATAATCTTGCCGGCGCGTATTCAATTAAAAAAGATTACAAAACCGCACTACAAATGATTAATCGATGCTTGCAGGTTGAGCCAAATTATTCAATGGCAAAAGATCTTCAGCAGCAGCTTTTAAATGCCACACGAAGCAGAAGGTAGGAAACTGAATTGTCATTATCTGAAAAGCAAACACAGTTCATAATAAAGAATTATAAAACTCTTTCTTTAAAAGAAATGTCAAAGCAGCTTAATGTTCCTGCTGAAGAGATTAATTCATTCTTAATAAAAAATAAACCTCCGGCACCAAAATGGTTTTATGCTTCTTTGATTGTCATCCCCATACTCTTTTTTCTTTTTCTGGAAATTGGATTGAGAATTTTTAATTATGGAAAGGATGATCTTATTTGGGTTGATATCTCAGAAGATATGCAAATCCTGAATCCGGAACTTGGTTACAGGTACTTTTTTACAACTCAGAATTTACCGTTCTCCGTGGAATCTTTCATTTACAAAGAGAAAAAAGAAAACAGCTTCAGAATATTTGTGGTTGGTGCAAGCTCTGCGGCAGGTTATCCGTATTTATCAAGCGCTTCATTTAGCAAATTCATTCGAAAAAAGTTAGAGATTCTCTATCCTGAAAAAGTGATTGAAGTCGCCAACTTCAGTATGTCCGCTATTAACTCCTACACAATCAGAGATCTGATGCCTGACCTATTACAAAAAGAACCAGATTTAGTTTTAATCTATCTCGGGCATAATGAATACTACGGTGCACTTGGCGTCGGTTCGATGGAATCTCTCGGGTCTTCAAGATTTATCGTCAACACAACTTTATGGCTTAATAAGTTCAAGACTGTTGAGTTATTAAGAAATATTGTGAAAGTTATTTCGGGTATGTTTTCTTCAGAAAACGAAATCACCGGCGGGACTTTGATGGCACAATTAGCACAGGATAAACTAATTCCTTACCACTCTGATATATATTGGGATGGCATACATCAGTTCGAAGGAAATTTTCGTGATATCCTTTCCATGTGTAAAGGAGCAAACGTGCCCGTTATTGCGAGTACTGTCGCAAGTAACCTGAAAGATCAAACGCCTTTTGTATCTATAAAAGATTCTGATTATCCACCGGCAGATCAAATATTTTTCAATGCTGGAAGTAAATTACAAGCAGGTGAAATTGACTCGGCAAAAGGATTGTTCATTTATGCAAAGGAACTTGATGCATTAAGATTTCGCGCTCCTGGAGAAATTAACAATACAATTATTCAGTTGTGCAAAGAGTTCAATTACCCAATCATTAGAAGCGATTCATTATTGAATTCTGTCAGTGGTGATGGAATTGTCGGGGACGAGTTGATGACTGATCACCTTCATCCAAATGTGAAAGGATACCAATTAATTGGAAATTTATTTTTCAATGAGATGAAGAGGAATGGCTATCTGCCGACAAATGAAATTTCGGACCTTGATGAAAAGACTGTAGATAGTCTTGTTTACGCATACTATAATTTTACTTCCCTTGATTCAACTATTGCAGATTTCAGAATAAAAATTTTAAAAAATGACTGGCCATATATTAATCCCGACAATCAACTGCCGAGAAATCGTTTAATCAAGCTAAACAGACTGATAGATAGCCTTTCAATTGATGTGATCGACGGAAAAATTTCCAGAGAACAAGCAAGATTAAAGTCAGCAAACAAATATTTAAAGCAAAAACAATTTGATGAATATTCAACAGAGATGGCTGCATTGATTGAAGAGTTTCCTTTCATCTACAAGTATTATAATGTCACAGCAAAAGAATTAATTACCGCTGGAAAATTTTCCCGTGCATATTATTTCCTGAAAAGAGGATATGATAAAAAGCCGGATGCATTTAATTCCAAGTGGCTGGGAATTATTGATCTATCTGAGGGCTTCGTTGATGACGCAATTAAATATCTTGAAACAAGTTTAACGTTTGATAGAAAAGACGCTCAAACCTATTTTAATATTACCGGGGCTTATGCTCAGAAAAAAGAATTTAATAAAGCACTCCAGTCAATCAACAAATGTTTACA
>JALONF010000317.1 GCA_025455085.1 Ignavibacteriaceae bacterium | reverse complement strand
CGTAGAAGAAATATGTTATACTAAAGCAAAAATTCTTGATACGCGAAAGACTGTTCCTGGACTTCGATCTCTTGATAAAGAAGCCGTTCGTTTAGGTGGCGGGAAAAATCATCGAATTGGATTATCCGATATGTTTCTGATTAAAGATAATCACATAGAAATAGCTGGGTCGATTACGAAAGCAGTAGAATCGTGCAGAAAGTTCCAACAAAAGAAAGATTCAAATCTCAAAATTGAAGTCGAAACAAAAAACCTTGATGAAGTAAAAGAAGCTTTAATTTGTAATGCTGATATTATTATGCTTGATAACTTCACCATCGATCTTACAAAAGCTGAGACTGGAGTCGATTTTATTTCCATCGGTGCATTAACTCACAGCGTTAAGGCTTTGGATATCTCACTTGAAGTTGAATTAAAGAAATAAAAAACATTGATGTTCGATAAGCTAAAAGAACTGACGAAAGATACTGCCATTTACGGAATCAGTACGATGGTTGGCCGTTTCCTTAATTTTATTCTAGTTCCACTTTACACGAATATTTTCGCTCCTGCTGATTACGGAATCATTCAGCTCATTTATGCTTATATGGCAATTCTGAATATAGTTTTCATTTACGGACTAGATTCAGCTTTTCTCAAGTTTGCTTCACTCAAAGATATCGGAGATGACAAGGATAATTTTTCAACTCCATACATTTCGGTTTTCGGAACTTCGCTTCTGTTCGTGTTTTTAATAGTGTTGAACGTCAGTTCAATCGGAACTGCTCTGCGAATTCCGACTGACTATCAATATCTGATTTATTTATCTGCTTCAATTTTATTTTTAGATGCGAATGTAGTTATTCCATTCCTGAAACTTAGACTGGAAAGAAAAGCAAAAATTTTTTCACTGTACAGGATCATAAATATTCTTGTAAACATTTTATTGAATGTTTATCTGATAATAATTCTTAAGTGGGGAATTGAAGCAATTGTGATAAGCAACCTGATTGCTTCAGCTGTTTCATTGCTGCTTGTTTCATTTACGATCATAAAAAATTTCAGATTAAAATTTCATCTTCCTTTGTTCAAAAGGATGTTCAAGTTTGGCATTCCATTTTTACCAGCAGGTTTTGCAATTATGTTGATACAAGTGATTGATGTTCCTATTCTCGAAAAACTAACAAATCTCCAAACAGTTGGTATTTACAAAGCAAACTACAAGCTTGGAATTTTTATGATGCTGTATGTTAATATGTTCCAGTTTGCGTGGCAGCCATTCTTCCTTCAGAATGCTAAAGAACCGAATGCAAAAGAGATGTTCTCAAAAGTGCTTACATATTTTACATTAGTTGGTAGTGTTATTCTTATCGTACTTTCTCTGTTCATTAAAGATATAGCGCAAATAAATATTTCCGGCTTTTCATTAATCGGTTCTGAATATTGGGCAGGATTGCATATCGTTCCATTTATATTGCTTGCGTATCTCATTAACGGAATGCATACGATATTCTCAGCGGGAATTTATATTGAAGAAAAAAGTATTTATGTCCCCGTAATTACTGGAATTGGGGCCTTAATTAATGTTGTGACAAACTTTCTTTTAATTCCGGTCCTCAGCCTGACTGGTGCAGCTATTGCGGCATTGGTAAGTTATCTTTTTATAGGATTTGGATATTATTATGTGGCACAAAAGTTCTTTAATGTTAAATACGAATTGAAAAGAATCGGACATATCTTCATAGCAATCTTTTTAGTCGGTGCCGTATATTACTTTCTCGATTCAATGGATAATTTGCAGTTTTATTATAAAGTGATGCTATTAATTTTATTCACGCTGTATATTTATTTTGTAGCTGTTAACAGACAGGAAATAAATTTGATAAAAAATAAATTTGCAGAAAGCAGAAGAAAGAAAAGCTGATGCCGCAGGAAATAGAAATTAAATTTAAACGATTAAGAAAAGAACTGAATCATATTCCTTTGCCATCGTACGCAACGAAGGGAAGTGCAGGACTCGATATTTACGCTGCACTTGAAAAACCGATGAATATCGCTAAAGGCTCAATTGAAATGGTTCCTACAAATATCTCAGTTGAAATTCCCAAAGGGTATGAAATCCAGGTGAGACCAAGAAGCGGAATCGCAGCAAAACACGGAATTGGAATTCTAAATTCTCCCGGAACAATCGATTCAGACTACCGTGGTGAAATAAAAATTATAATTATAAATCTTGGCAAAGAAGATTTTGTAATTCAACCCGCAGAAAGAATTGCGCAGCTTGTCTTGTCGAAAGTTTACACGGCAAAATTTATTGAATCGGATGAACTGAATAATACTTCACGGGGCGAAGGAGGATTTGGACATACGGGGCGATGATTAATTAATTTCTTCTCGTTCGGTTTTATTTTTAACTTGTGGTAGTTCGGTTCAGAAAATTTTTCTTCTCACTGCTTTACAAATTCTAAAAAATTAATTAGCCAATGGCAGAATTCATTCATCTCCATAATCATAGTCATTACAGTCTCCAGGATGGTGCCTGCACAGTAGACGGACTTATCAACGCTGCTAAGAAATTCAATATGAAATCCGTTGCACTTACAGATCACGGTGTTCTGTACGGTGTGATTGAATTCTATAAAAAAGCAGTGAAAGCAGGCATCAAGCCGATACTTGGAATGGAAGCTTATGTTGTAAATGAAGGTGATCGGTTTGAAAGGAAAAGCTCGCAATCAAATGGAACCGGAAAGAAGAGAAAGAACTACAGCCACTTAATTCTTCTCGCAAAGAATAAAGAAGGATATAAAAATTTAACAAAGCTTTCCACTCTCGGTCACACAGAAGGATTTTACTACCGGCCAAGAATTGATCTCGAGCTTTTGAGAAAATACCGCGAAGGATTAGTCTGCACATCAGCCTGTGCAGGCGGAGTTGTATCAACTCATCTTGTTCATAACGACTATGAAAAAGCAAAGCAGGTTGCCGGAATTTACAAAGAAATTTTCGGCGATGATTTCTATCTCGAAATTCAGAACCACAATATGGAAGTCGAGAAACCGGTACTTGAAAATATGCCAAGGATTGCGAAAGAACTTGATGTCAAATTAGTTGCTACAAATGACTGCCATTATATTGACAAAGACCACGCTGTTGCTCACAACATACTTTTGCTTCTCGGCGATAAGATGGGAGAAGATTACACAAATCTTCGATACGGGACTGACCAGGTTTATTTCAAATCAGCGGAAGAGATGGTTAAGCTTTTTAAGAATCAGGATGAAGCCATTCAGAGCACACTTGAAATTGATTCCAAGATAGATTTGAAACTGGATTTTAATGAGTATCACTTCCCGGGTTTTCCGATTCCCGACGACTCTTCGGCTGAAACTGCCGATGAATATTTTGAGCAGCTTGCGTGGAAAGGTTTGGAGAAGAAGAACCTAGAATTCACAAAAGAAGTTGAAGATCGTTTCAAGTACGAAATCGAAACAATCAAAAAGATGGGCTTCTCAGGTTACTTATTAATTGTTCAGGATTTTATTAATTCAGCAAAAGAAAAAAATATTCCCGTTGGACCGGGAAGAGGAAG
>JALONF010000316.1 GCA_025455085.1 Ignavibacteriaceae bacterium | reverse complement strand
CACCTTTTGATGGAGCAAAATTTACTTTGAGAATCAGGTCTAATATATTGAATTCTGAATTATTGTCATCAATCTTAAATTCTTCAACTTCGTCAGGTACTTCTTTTTTTATAAAGATTCTGTCGAACTCTTCTTCAGCTTTAATTGCCGCTTCCTCATTGTGGTACATTCTAACGAGAGTCTGTGCAAGTTTTCTTTTAATGTCTCTTGGATTTACTTTTGGATCATCGAGCTGATATTTAATTATTTTTAATTCTGATGATGAAATATCCGAAGCAAGTTCATAGTAGATGTAAATCAAACTGTCAGGTATAGAAAGAGTTTTGCCAAAGATTTCCTTTGGTGATTCAGAAATGCCGATATAATTATCGTACGATTTACTCATCTTTTCAACGCCATCAGTTCCGACAAGCAAAGGCATTGTTAATATTACTTGTGGTTCTTGTCCGTTTTCTCTTTGAATATCTCTTCCAACAAGAAGATTAAATTTTTGATCAGTTCCTCCGAGTTCAACATCGCTTTTAATTGCAACTGAATCCATTGCCTGCGCAAGAGGGTAGAGGAGTTCGTGAATGCTGATTGGTTCACCGGCTTTGTATCTTTTGGTAAAATCGTCCCGTTCAAGCATTCGAGCCACTGTATACTTGGCAGCAAGTTTTATTACATCCTCAAAACTCATCTTGCCAAGCCATTCAGAGTTATATACAATTTTAGTTTTCTTCGCATCCAGAATTTTTGAAGCTTGCTGGAAATAAGATTGTCCGTGTTCTCTTGTTTCTGTTAAAGTTAGTGATGGACGCGTTGCATTTCTTCCGGATGGATCTCCAATCATTCCTGTAAAATCACCAACAATAAGTATTGCCTGATGGCCGAGTGATTGAAATTGTGCAAGCTTTCTTAAAACAACTGAATGTCCGATATGTAAATCAGGTCGGGAAGGATCACATCCAAGTTTTATATTTAACGGCTTTCCTTCATTAGAAGAGCGTTCTAATTTCTTAACTAATTCCTCTTCGGGAATAATTTCGCTGACACCTCTTGTGATGAGGTCCATCTGCTCGGGTATTGGGGGGAATTTAATTTTTGTCATCAGTATTTATTTTCTATGTCATTGCGAGGAATGAAATGACGAAGCAATCTTTTTTCAGATTGCTTCATCCCGACAAGTCGGGATTCGCAATGACAGTAATCAACTAGTATTTAATCCTTCTTTCCTGCTCTCTTTGAAAATCTTTTTTAGCAATGTCTCTTCTCTTATCGTAAACTTTTTTCCCTTTGGCAAGGGCTATTTCAACTTTTACTTTACCATTCTTAAAATACAATCTCAATGGCACCAAAGTTAATCCTTTTTCCTTGGTTTTTCCAATGAGCTTTCTGATTTCACTTTTACTTAGAAGAAGTTTTCTATCTCTCACTGGATCGTGATTGTTTATGTTTCCCTGTGCATATTCACTGATGTGAACACTTACAAGCCAGACTTCACCCCGTTCAATTTTAGCATAGCCATCAACGAGATTTGCTTTGCCTTGTCTCAGTGCTTTCACCTCCGTGCCGACAAGAACGATACCAGCTTCATAAGTCTGTAAAATTTCATATTCGTGTCTTGCTTTACGATTTACTGTTATATTTTTTTCTTTGTCTGTTTTTTCCATTCCGCTTTAACGAGGCGTTCCAATTAAAAAATCAAAAGCAAAAATCCCCTTAAATGATGTTAAATGCAACAGAAAGATCAAATTTTCATAACCAGCGTCTGACTTTCTTTTTGTAGTTGAGATACTGGCTTCCGAATTTTGATTCGAGATACTTTTCTTCTCTCTCAATGCAAAATTTCTGAACAGAATAAATTGCAGCCATAACAAGAATGAGAATCCAGACTGAGTTGATGAGAAATGAAAGTCCAATGTAAAATAATACAAGTGAGAGATAAGCGGGATTGCGACTAATTTTATAAATGCCTGTAGTGACGAGAGTAGTAGTTGTCTTTCTAGCATCAAAGGTAGTTTTCACTTTGTAGAAACTTTTAAGTGATAGTATAATAAATGGTAATGATGCCCAGGAGAACAACAGACCGATAATTATTGATGGAACTGTAGCCAGTAATGAAGTCGGAACAAAATATTCTACAATTGCTCCAACCAATAATGGAATAATAAAAAAGAAAGGTGGAGCAGCTAATAAATGTGCACTATCTTTTTGGTTATGCATCTTTCAATTATTCTAAAATTTGAGCATAAATTTACCAACTCATAAAATAAAAAGACAGCTACGGCGATTGTCATTTCATTAAGAAATAAATATAGAAGATTATTTCGAAACTAGTTTGGCGGATAAAAGTCTTTCAAAATTAAAGCCCTTTGTCTATTTTAACTTTCGATTTATAAATCAATAATAACAGAACCTCTTTGTATTTCATTACTCTCAAACTCTTAATTTTATTATTTTTTTACAGCCTTACTGGTTTCTCCCAGAATTTTTCTGTGAATAAAATTGAACCGCCCAACTGGTGGGTAGGAATGAGGTGGGATACCGTTCAGCTAATGGTTTATGGCAAAAATCTGAATGGAGTAAATATTAGATCAGTTGATGATAATTTGAAAATATTAAGTTATCAATCAACTGAAAATGGCTCATATCTTTTCGTCGACGTTTGCATTTCAAATGCAATTGAACCTAGAGATTATGAACTTGTTTTCTATAATGATGATATTGAAACAGAAATTGACTTCCCAATATTAAGTAGACAAATCTCAGCAACTGAGCATCAGGGATTTAGCAATGAGGATGTTATCTATCTGATTTTTGCTGATCGTTTTTGCGATGGAAATCCTTCAAACAATACTATCGGTGATTCTCTTGATCAATTTACCTCCTCTGATCTTGATGGAAGAAAAGGTGGTGATATTCAAGGCATCATTTCAAAACTGGATTACTTAAAAGAGCTAGGCGGTACTGCAATCTGGATTACACCGATGCTTGAAAATAATATGTGGATGAGCTATCATGGGTACGCTGCGACTGATCTCTATAAAATTGATCCTCGCTTCGGCAGCAATGAGCTTTATAAAAAATTAGTTGACGAGGCTCATAAACGCGGTTTAAAAATAATTCTTGATCACGTTAGCAATCACATTGGAATTAATCATCACTGGGTTAATAGTCTTCCATCAAAAGACTGGTTCAATGGTTCACCGGAAAATTTTATCAGAGCTTCACACGATAAGATGGCTTTCCTTGATATTCA
>JALONF010000315.1 GCA_025455085.1 Ignavibacteriaceae bacterium | reverse complement strand
TGTGGACAAAGTTGCAGCCGGGACCGGACTAACAAAACTGGAAACCGAAGCCATTGTTGAAGGATTTCTGAAAACTGTTATCGAAGCTCTTAAAGAAGGTAAGGGAATCGAGATCAGAGGTTTTGGAAGCTACAGGGTAAAAAAGAAAAATGCACGTCAGGCGAGGAATCCAAAGACAGGTGAATCTGTTTTTGTACCTGAACATTATGTCCCCACGTTTAAGTTTTCTAAGGACTTTAAAGAGCTTGTTAATGTCGGGATGCTAGAAAAGAATAGGAGATAGGGAATAGTGATTTATTGTGCTGAATGCGGATTTAAGATAGAAGGGGAGTTTAAGTTTTGTCCTAACTGTGGAAGTCAGATCAAATTTGGTAGCTCCTCTCCAAACGAAATTACTGCCAACCAGGATGAAGTTATCATTTGCAAAAATTGTGGTGAGGAAAATTCAGTTGATGATTCAGTCTGCTTTAGTTGCGGAATTTCTTTAAATGGAAATAAGAGAAAGAAACAAAATTCAACAAAGCAGGATACGAAAAAACAGAGTCAGAAAAATACCGACAGCAAAAAAATAGATAATGAAGAGAAAGTCCTAGATAATAGAAAAGTATTAATGATCTCATCAGCAATTGTCGTGATTTTCATTTTTGCTCTTATAATCTCAGGTGTATTTGATTCTGAAGTTAAGAATACCGTTACGCAGATGAGTAATCAGACTTCAAGTTCAGGGGTCAATCTTGCTAATATGGAAGAGATAAATAAACTTGAGGCTGTGGTAACTGCAAACCCTGATGATCTGGAATCAACTTTACACCTTGCGCACTTGCAACAGGATGCAGGACTTTATGAGAAAGCTATTACTAATTATAAAAAATACTTAGCGAAGAATCCGGAGAATGCAGATAATCGAGTAGATATGGCTATCTGCTATTATAACTTGGGTGACAATACAACGGCGATAAATGAAATGGAAACCGCACTTAAGTATCAGCCGAAGCATCAGATTGCTCATCTGAATCTTGGAATTGTTAATCTGGCAGCCAGGAATATTGACGCTTCTAAAGAATGGTTTAAAAAAGCTGCGGAATTAGATCCAAACTCGGAAGCTGGCAAACGAGCACAGGAATTATTAACATCACATTAATTAATTAACTAATAGGAAAAACAAATGCCTTGTGGAAGAAAAAGAAAACGTCATAAAATGTCGACTCATAAAAGAAAAAAGAGACTGAGAAAGAATAGACATAAAAAGAAATTAAGGTAATTTATTTCTTGTGCTTTTGATCAAAGCTATGAATTTTAATTCGGCCAACTTAGCTCAGCTGGTAGAGCAGCTCATTCGTAATGAGCAGGTCGCCGGTTCGATTCCGGCAGTTGGCTCAGAATTAATTTTAGCAGTTGATTTCGATTTGTATTCAATTATAATAAGAAATTCTTCAATTCCCTGAATAGCAATTTGAGAGTTTTTCATTGATTCATTCCATTAAAAACCATCCTTATATCTCATCCGGCGGCCCAAGACAATTTAGAGCCGTGGAATAATAAATCCCAAAAAATGGGATTTTTTTAAAATACTTCTTGACTTTCAGTAAAATTTTCCATTATTTTCGGGGTGCGGTGGGGAAAAGTGGTGAAAAATCCCAAATCATGGAAAAAATTTGTTCAAAGGTCAGTTTACATATTCAATTGATACCAAAAGCAGAATAAGCATTCCGGCAAAGTTACGTAAACACATTTCGCCTGATGCAAACGATACAATTGTGATGACCAAGGGGTTATCAAGCTGTATTGATTTGTACCCTCTTGATGAATGGCAGAAAATTGAAGATAAACTTTTAAAGCTGAATCAGTTCCAGCCTGATGATTTAAGATTTATCAGAATGTTCGTTCAGTATGCGCACGAAGATGTAATGGATTCACAGTCAAGAATACTTGTCCCGCAAATGCTCATTGATTACGCAAAGATTGAAAAGGAAGTTCTGATAATTGGCGCTCTAAGGAAAATAGAAGTCTGGAATCCAAAAATTTATGATGATTACTTAAAGCAGTCACCACTTTCTTATGAGGAGATTGCTGCAAAAGTTATGACAGATTAATGAATCAGGATCATACACCTGTTTTATTGAAAGAGAGTGTTGATTATTTAGTTACTGGTAAAGATGGTGTTTATTTCGAAGGGACTCTGGGATTTGGCGGACACACATTAGAAATATTAGACAGGCTGAGTAAAAAAGGCAGCATTGTTTCCACAGATGTTGATCTGAACGCTTTTAATTACTGTAAAGAAAAATTTAAAAGTGAGGATCGAATTAAGCTTTACAATTTTAATTTTTCGCTAGTAGACGTAATTGCTAAGATAGAATCTTTTGAGTTCTTTGACGGAATTTTGGCAGATCTTGGAGTTTCTTCGTTTCAACTGGATAATGCCGCAGCAGGTTTTTCTTACAGCATCAACTCAATGCTGGACCTCCGATTAGATAAAAGCTTGCGAAAAACTGCTGCGGATTTTATAAATTATGAGTCCGAGGAGAAGATTGCAAATGTAATATTCGAGTATGGGGAAGAGAAAAATTCCAGAAAGGTCGCACGCCAGATTTCCGAAGCCAGGAAAGTAAAGAGAATAGAAACTACTGATGAATTAAAAAAAATAATTTCATCGATAACAAATCCAAAATATGTAACTAAGACACTGTCACGAGTTTTTCAGGCATTGAGGATTTATGTGAATGATGAACTGGGTGTATTAAAGGCGTTTCTTCATAGTTCAGTTCCTATATTAAGAAAGGGAGGCAGATTGGTTATAATCAGTTACCATTCTTTAGAAGACAGAATAGTAAAGGATTTTTTTAAATATGAAAGTCTCAGTTGTGTTTGTCCTCCCGATTCACCGATTTGTACTTGTGGCAAAGTTAAGCGTTTAAATATTATCTCAAAAAAACCGATAACTCCATCGGATATAGAAATAACAAATAATAGAAGAGCTCGCAGCGCAAAATTAAGAGTTGCAGAAAAAGTATGAAAAAAAGTTCTAAACCTTTAATCATTGTAGTCGCTGCCTTGTTGGTTTTAATTACTATCATGGTGCTGTTATCACAAGGACTCCGTTTGAAATATGAGGAGTTACAGAGAGAGCTTACTCAATTAGAGAATCAAATAAAGACAGAAAAGACTCAATCTGTTGTTTTGAAAGCTAATTATCAAATGCTTACTGCTGAAGATATAATTAAAAAATATGGAATGTATGAACTTGGCTTGGT
>JALONF010000314.1 GCA_025455085.1 Ignavibacteriaceae bacterium | reverse complement strand
TTCTTTTTCCCTCTGCCGTTATTCGATTCCTTTACAACGATTTCTTTCGCCAATTTTCTGAAGATTGATGCAATCTCTCTTTCAAGATTTCTAACGCCTGCTTCTCTTGTATATTCACTGATTATTTTCTTGATTGCACTTTCACCAAACTCAACATGTTTGTTCTCGAGCCCATGGGCAATTAACTGTTTTGGTATAAGGTGCTTCTTTGCAATTTCAAGCTTGTCATATTCAAGGTATCCAGGCAGCTCAATTATTTCCATTCTATCCTGAAGAGGCAGGGGAATATTATAACGAATGTTTGCAGTAGTGATAAACATAACCTGCTGAAGATTGTAATCAACCTCAAGATAATGATCATTAAAAGTATGATTTTGCTCAGGATCAAGAACTTCAAGCATAGCTGATGATGGATCGCCTCGGAAATCCATGCTCATTTTATCAATTTCATCAAGAAGAATAACCGGATTAATTGTTCCTGCTCTTTTCATAGATTGAATTATTTTTCCGGGCATTGAACCGATGTAAGTTCTTCTGTGTCCTCGTATTTCTGCTTCATCACGAACGCCGCCGAGACTTATTCGCACAAAATTTCTTCCGAGTGCACGGGCAATTGATTTGCCAAGAGAAGTTTTGCCAACCCCCGGAGGTCCGACAAAACATAAAATCTGACCCTTCATCTGCTTTACTAAATTAAGGACAGCAATGTGCTCGATTATTCTCTCCTTTGGTTTCTCTAATCCGAAATGATCTTCATCGAGAATTTTCTGAACGTGCTTGATGTTTAAATCGTCTTTTGATTTCTTACTCCACGGAACACCAACCAGCCAATCAAGATAGTTTCGTATCACGGTTGATTCGGGAGACATCGCAGGAGTTTTTCTAAGCTTATTGAATTCTTCAATAGCTTTATCCTCAACTTCCTTCGGCATCTTAGATTTTTTAATCTGATCTCTTATCTTTGCAAATTCTGGTGAGGCATCCTCATCTTCGCCAAGTTCATCCTGCAATATTTTAATCTGTTCCTGGATTATGAACTTGCGCTGTGTCTTTGCAATGTTCTCCTGAACTTTGTTATCAATTTCTTTTTCAATCCTCAGGATATCTATTTCTGAGTTGAGTACTTTAATAACTTCAAGATATTGTTCTTTGAGTGTGAACTTTTGAAGTATTGCTTGCTTAACTTCAATTGACTGATTGATGTTTGCTGCTGCATAAAAAAGTTTTCTATCAGGCTCCTCAATATTGTCAAAGGCAGTAATCGTATCCTTCGGAACATTTTTACTGATCTTCACATAGTCCTTAAATAATTGAGTCATCTGTCTGATCATCGCATTCATTTCGTGATCGCTGTCCAGAGTCGGAATGATCAACTCAATCTTTCCTTCAAAGAAACTTTTATTACTTGTGAATCCTACAATCCTAGCCTGGAACATTCCATCCACAAGAATTTTCATTAATCCGTTTGGGAGCTTAAGTATCTGAACAATTTTTGCAACCGTGCCTTCTGGATATAAGTCTTTTTCTGTGGGATCTTCTATGCCAGATTTTTTTTGAGTGGATAAGAAAATATATTTTGTGTGTTCTGCCGCAAAGTTTGCTGCTCTGATGGATTGTTCTCTTCCAACGAGCACCGGAAATATCATATACGGAAAAATAACTATATCTCTCAGTGGCAGAATCGGCATCTCTTCGGGGATACTATCAACTACTGAATTGACTTCAACCGCGTTAATTTCTAAATCCTTTATGTGGTCCAAAAAACTTCTCCTTTATTGAACATAAATTCAGTCGAAATATATCAATTTCGCCTCCTGCTATCAAGGAAGTAATGGTGCATTAACAGGGCAACCTTTGAGGTTAGAGTTTCGGATTACTAGTTTTAACCACGAAGGTTACAAAACATCGTTTTATATTTGAAATAAAAAAAGATGACTTTATGATTGATGATATAATTCAAATCTCCAAAGAAGCCGGTGACTTGATCAGGAATGCATTCGGCAAAGCTCATTCGATTGAATTCAAAACAAACGAACTAAACCTTGTGACTGAAACAGACAAAGCTTCAGAAAAAATGATTACAGATTTCATCAAAAAGAAATATCCATCCCACGGAATTCTGGCGGAGGAGGGAAGTGATTTCAATAAATCAGCAGAATACCTCTGGGTAGTTGACCCGCTGGATGGAACAACAAACTTTGCACACGGTCTGCCAATTTTTGCTGTCTCAATCGGTGTTCAAAAAAATGGGGAAACAATCGCAGGGGTTGTTTACGATGTGATGAGAGATATAATTTATTCTGCTGAAAAAGGAAACGGCAGTTTTGAAAATGGGAAGAAAATTTCCGTAAGCAAGAACGATAATCTTGGACACAGTGTGCTTGTCACTGGCTTTCCTTATAACATCAGAGAAAATCCGGATAAAGCTTTTGAACGATTCATTGCTTTCCTAAAACACGCACGGGCAATACGAAGACTCGGTTCAGCAGCAATAGATTTTTGTTACGTTGCTAATGGTGTGTTTGATGGCTTTTGGGAAGTATCACTTCACCCGTGGGATATTTGTGCAGGAAAATTAATTGTCGAAGAGGCTGGAGGAATCGTCACCGATTTTGATGGGAACAAAATAGACATTTATTCAACCTGCCTTGCCGGCAGGCAGGAACGGATACTTGCAACAAATGGTCTCATCCATCAAAAAATGATTGAGGTGATGAGAAGCATATAATTGTTTTTATTCTCAGTATAGCTATGTGCTCTTAGTGCCTAAGTGGTGAAAAAAAGAAATTTACCACTGAGACACAAAGGACACTAAGAAGCACTAAGTCAATCCTTCTCCATTCCTCCGTAGTACATTTTCTCTATCAGGTAGTTGTATTTTTCCTCGACAACCTTTCTTTTAATTTTCAGGCTCGGCGTAATCTCACCGGTTTCAATCGTAAATGGTTTATCAAGCAGTGCAAATTTTCTTACTCTTTCATAATTTGCAAGCTGCTTCTGAAGCTTAGCCATATCATTTTCAATCAGTTTATAAATCTGCTCGTTATTGGTCAGATCAGCTTCGTTCTTGTAAGGAATTTTATGTGCATCAGCATATTCTTTTAATGCTTCATAAATAAGTACAAACTGGTCAATGTATTTACTAGCAAGAAAAATATTTTCAATATGAGTGGGAGCTATATATTTGCCGGCGCTGGTCTTAAAGAGGTGCTTTTTTCTATCTGTTATCATTAAGTAGCCTTCTGAATCAAAAACTCCAATGTCTCCGGTATGCAGCCATCCGTTGATTATTGTTTCTTCAGTTTCTTTTTTCTTTTTATAATAGCCTTTCATAATGTTCGGACCGCGTGCAAGTATTTCACCATCAGTTGCTATCTTTACTTCCACACCCGGTAATGGTTTTCCAACAGTACCGAATTTATAATCATCAGGTCTGTTTGCAGTTATAACAGGGGAAGACTCTGTTAAGCCGTAACCTTCAACAATCTTAATTCCCACCGCTTCAAAAAATTCACCAAGCTCTTTAGGCAAAGCAGCCCCGCCGGAAATAAAAAATCTTAGTCTGCCGCCAGTCTTTTCTCTTATTTTTTTGAATACTAATTTATCTGCAACTCCGTGCTTAATTGAAAGAGTAAGAGGAACATTTCCTTTCTTCTTCGCCGCTGCAAACTGATTACCTATCTGTAATGCCCAATAAAAAATTTTCTGCTTGGTTACAGACTGACTTTCAATATTTTTTATAATGCGTGATTGAATCCTTTCAAAAAGTCTTGGTACAGATGTCATCAAGGTTGGTTTTGCTTCCTGAAGATTTGTTGCAACTTTTTCAATACTCTCGGCATAATAGACTGTGCATCCTGCAGCAAAAGCCGTGTAGTAACCAGCCATTCTTTCAAAGATATGACAAAGAGGAAGGAATGAAAGAAAAATATCTTCCTTAGTTATCGGATAAACATCCAGCACAGCATTAACGTTTGAAATGATATTTTCGTGAGTGAGTATTACTCCTTTGGGTTCACCGGTGGTTCCTGAAGTGTAGATGATTGTGCAGACATCATTCTCTTTTATTTCTGCTGAATTCTTTTTAAGAAGCTCGGGATTATTTTTTTGAATACTCTTTCCTTTTTCCTGAATTTGTTTGAATGTGAATAAATTATCGGAAGCACTTACATCATCATGATCATTAAGTATAATAATGTGCTTCAGATGCTTGCAGTTTTTCATAATCTTCTGCACTTTGTTCAACTGAAAACCGGTTGAAACAATTATAGCTTTTGATTCAGAATCGTTCAAAATATATTCAATGGAATCAGAAGTTAAGGAAGGATAAAGTGGTACATTAATAATTCCAAGAAGCTGCATTGCGAAGTCAGCGTAAACCCATTCTGGTCTGTTTTCAGATATTAGAGCAACACAATCATCTTTCTTTAAACCAAGCGCAGCTAACCCGAATGCAAATGCATCGGTTTCTTCTTTAAGCTCTTGATAGGTAATGCCTTTGTAAACATTATCAACTTTTCGTTGGATTGCGTGTCCGCCTTTTTTCGGTCCGAAATCCTCTGTCAGATATTTATAAAGTTCCGGTATGGTATAAAAAGCTTTCAATGATGCCATTGCATTTACTCCGAAATTATTTCTGAAAAGACAAGATATTTTTTATAAGGAATGACGGGAAGCAATCCCTCTTTCGCTGCGCTTCCATTGTAAATTTCTGACATTAAAATAATACCATATCTTATAAATGCAAAGTAATTTTAATAATTAAAATCGTGCTTAAAATAGGCCATCTTTTCACACTTTAAATTGCTTCTCAAAACCAAAAACGGTAATTTTCATAACACAATTTTTAATCATAAGGATATCCAATGTCAAACGCATATTTTAAAGTACCACAACCAATAAATGAACCAGTAAAAGCTTACAAACCGGGCAGTCCTGAAAAAGAAGAATTAAAGAAAAAGTTAGCTGAGTTAAAATCTAAACAGATTGAAGCTCCATTAATAATCGGCGGTGAAGAAGTTAGAACCGGTAATACAGAAAAAATGGTGATGCCGCATAATCACAGCCATGTTCTGGGAGTGTATCACAAAGCCAGTAAAAAGGAAGTTGATATGGCAGTCGAAGCTGCTCTCGAAGCAAGAAAAGAATGGGCCGAAATGCCGTGGGAACATAGAGTTTCTATTTTCTTAAAGATCGCTGATTTGTTAGCAGGACCCTGGAGATCGACAATAAACGCTGCTACAATGCTTGGTCAATCAAAAACTGTATACCAGGCAGAAATAGATTCTGCTGCTGAGCTGGTTGATTTCTATCGCTTTAATTGTTACTACATGGCTCAGTTGATGCAGGATCAGCCATATTCAGGAAGTGGAATGTGGAATCGTTTGGAATACCGTCCACTTGAAGGATTTATCTTTTCCGTAACACCTTTTAACTTCACATCGATTGCAGGTAATCTTCCAACTGCTCCTGCAATTGTTGGTAATGTAAGTTTATGGAAACCGGCATCAAGTGCCGTTTACTCAGCATACTGGCTAATGAAATTATTTGAAGAAGCTGGTTTGCCAAAAGGAGTAATTAATTTTGTTCCCGGATCAGGCGGGCAGGTTGGAACTCCTGCATTTACAAATCCACATCTTGCAGGTGTTCATTTTACAGGCTCAACTGAAGTTTTTCAAAATATGTGGAAAACAATTTCAGACAATCTTAAAAATATGAAATACTATCCGCGTATAGTTGGAGAAACCGGCGGAAAAGATTTTATCTTTGCTCATCCTTCCGCAGATGTTGAT
>JALONF010000313.1 GCA_025455085.1 Ignavibacteriaceae bacterium | reverse complement strand
ATTTCTCCGACAGCTGCCGGCGAAGCGGCGATTAAAATAACTTCTGCTTCCTTCGAAGCCGCATCGATAGATTTCACTTTGATACCGCTGCTCTGTGAAATTACTCTTGTGACTTTTTCGCTGTTCATATCTCTCGCACCGATTGTGATTTCGTGCCCAGATTTTACCCAACCAACAGCTAAAGCTCCGCCAACATTTCCTGCCCCTATAATTGCTATTTTCATTTCAATTACCTTTATTTAATTGTTTTCAAAAATTCTTGAATGGCATACTCCCCTATGATCGTATGCATCTTTGCACTTGCTGAAACCGCCCACCAATTTATAAACTCATCGGGATTTAATCCTTTTTCTTTATTTGGAATTTCAACATTAGATTTTTCTAAGGGTCTATTAAAGTCGATAATGTTTATAGGCAAATACGGCTCAAGATATTTTATTTCATATTTTGCCGGATTCATTCCAACTTCAGAAAAGATTTTTGCACCATCAATTTTAATAAACTTCACATCACTGTTTTGATAAGAAGCGATAATATTTTCAATTCCATCATTTAGTTCGGTACAAAGCTTTGAAGCTTTCTCCTGTAGTTCTGTTCCAAAATACGTTGGGGTAAAACCCATATCGGGCATAGTTCCGATCATAATGAGTTTAGCTCCAGCATTAACAAGCATTGAAACTGCCTGCTTATAATTTTCTGCCGGAGGATATTTTTTCAAATCCGGTTGTCCGTAATCCAGATAACTTCCAATATCGTGCCCGCCAGCCCAGAGAACAAAAAGAATTTTATTATCAACTTGTGGATTGGTTGATAAATAATCTGCAACCTGACCAAGCATACCGTTCAGTTTAACTGTTGAATCAAGCTGCAAAGCCAGACGTAACGATTCGTTAATATTGTAGTAGCCAGTAGTTGCACCGCCGAGCGCAAAATTTTCATTGAGAGTAAGTTTAATATTTAATTCATCAGCTAAGTGCTCAACCCAAACTTTACCGTTTGTCCAGCGGCTTTCAAAAAAGCCTGCATCAGCGGGCGGATATCTGAAATTGGTTAACTTGCCCCACTGACCCATATCCGATAAGCCATCCCCAAAAACAATTATTTTATTAATTCTTTTTGGACTTGATGATTCATTATTGTTTTGGGCAATAACAATTACAGATACTAAAACAAAAAATAATATAAGTTGTAAATACATTTTGTACTCCCATAAAAGATTTGTTTAAAATAAATATCCATTTTCCGTTTCAAGTTTTGGAGGAAGCTTTTCACTTCCAAGCATCTCCAATAAATCTCTTTCTATTTTATTACAGATCGAAGTTAAAGGAACATCGGTGACAAGATTTTCAAAAGGATTTTCATTCGCTGCGCCGGTTCTTTCCATAATCACAAATACTGCTGAAATTAAAACTGAAAACGGAATCAATAGCAAGCTCGTTTCTGTGTGTTGATTGAAAAAATTGATCAGCCCTAATGGCAGCAAAAATATAAAAAGCAGAACAAACATTCTTGTAAAGTAATCATACTGTTTTGGAAGAGGTGTATGTTTAATCCTTTCAGATGTTGATTGTGCGTTTGCAAGTGCAAGCAACTGTCCTTCAAGCTGAAAGCTGTCAAATCCACCAAGGGTTCCGTCTGCCATTGCTTTATAAATTCTTTGCGCTAGTAACATTTTTATAAAATTCGATTTGTTCTGCTTTGTTTTTAATTGAACCTTTTCTTCTTCGGTTAAATATGATTGAATGCTTTGCCAATCATCTTGTTTTCTCAATTCCAATCTTAAAGCATTTGCCCACGCAATAATTTTATGAATCATTTCCTGTTTGAACGATTCGCTTCTTTCTTTAACATAGTTAGTCTGATGAGAATGGCTGTCAGTAAAAGTAATTATCAGTCGTGCAAAAGTTCTGCAAGAAGCGAGAATGCTACTCCAAGCAGTGCGCGCTTCCCACCATCTTGAGTATGCTGAGTTGTTTCTGAATGCAATAAATATTGCGAGCGCAGTTCCTAAAATTCCTATCACAGAAAAATTTATACTGAATTTTTCTGCTGAAATCTTGTTCGCAATCAGCCAGATAACAAAAGACCAAACAATTGATAATATAACCGGACCCTTTATGTAGTTCCAGACTTTTAGCGGACTAAAATTTCTTTTTACAATCATTTGTTTTCTCCAATAGAAATTCCAAAGAAAAGAAAACCGTCTCTTGGCTTCACTCCTGAAAGCACAACGCTTTCGTAGTAGTAATTATATCCTGTTCTGAATGAAAGCAATTGTGTTAAGGGGAATTCAAGAACAATATTTCCATAGAACCTTATATTCTCTTTATCATCAAAAGCTTGCTGTCCCCATGCCTCATATGCTATATTGATTTTATTCTCAAACAACTTATGCTTACCAAAAAACCTGACAGTTCCTCTTAATAAATCTATAGTGCTCTCGCCATTATATTTTTCATCAGAATAAGCTGAATTCCTGTGGTTTGTCATCTCATACGTTGTTGTAAACGAAATTTTAATTAATGAAGATTTATTATTAATAAATCCCCAGCTAACACCTGGTCCGATTTGATAGCGAAATGAAAAGTTTCTCCGCTTATTTGATTCTATCCATCCCATCAAATAGGGATATATTTCATTCTTCGGAAACAGGTAGAAAAAGTTTCTTGAAAACAAATCATTTTCAGTTAACTTTTTGTTAATCGTTCCGTATTGATAAGTGGTTGAAGATCTAATTGCCCAAGGCTGTTCAATTACCGTAAAGTCAGCGGAATTTAAAATCAATAATCGCTCAACATTTCCCGTTAACCACGATCCGTTAGTGCTTAGCTTCCAGTTAAAGTTTGATGTGTCGCTTTCGGTTAATTGTGCATAAATTAACTGTCCGAAAATGAATACTGCTATAAAGATGTTTCGTGATTTCCTCATGAGAATAAAGCCCCGATTCAATTATCGGGGCGCTTCACAAATCAAACCCCTAATGTCTCTATTACTAATTTTGCTGCTGCGCCGCCGGAATACTGCTGTTGTCCGGTAATTAGTCTTCCGTCTCTAACAGCAAATGGTTTAAACATTCCGTTAACAATAAAATTTGTGTTTGGAATTTTCTTTGCTTCTTCTTCAATCCAGAATGGCTGAATTTTCATTCCAACAAAATTATCAGCAAAATGTTCCTCGCTATTAGCAAACCCTGTCCAGGTTTTTCCATCAACTAAAAGTTTGCCGTCTTTTGTTTTTGCTTTTAGGAGTACACAAGTAGCATGACAA
>JALONF010000044.1 GCA_025455085.1 Ignavibacteriaceae bacterium | reverse complement strand
TCTTCTCATTCATTGCTTCTGTTACTCCATCGGTAAAGAAAGCATAGATCTGTCCGGGAGAAAGTTTTACTTCTTCTTCCACAAGAGATTTTTCAAAAACAATTCCTCTCTCAATTCCCACACCGAGTCCTTGAGTTCTGTAAGATTGAACCGTCCCGTTAGTTGCCAGAAGAACAGGCATATGTCCGGCACGGCAAAACGTTAGTTTTTGCTTTTCCAGATCGAACAGCGCAAGTGTGATTGTTACAAACGAGCTTCTGTCCATCTCCTCATAAATTCTGCGGTTAATATCAATAAGAATATCTTTTGGCGTCTTGTCTGAAGTGCAGCTAAGTTTTATCATTGTCTGGAGTTTTGTCATATAAAGTGAAGCAGAAAGTCCTTTGCCTGATACATCGCCTACAACTACAAATAATTTTGAGCCGGAAAGCTGAATCAAATCATAGTAATCGCCGCCAACCTGCATTGCGGGAATCATCTCACCACAAATATCCAGCCCGTTCATATCAGGAATACATTGAGGAAGAAGTCCCTGCTGAATTTTTCTTGCAAGGTCGAGGTCTCTTTCAATCTTTTGCTTTTCTACTTCGGATTTGTAAAGACGTGCATTCTCAATTGAAATAGCGGCCTGGTTAGCAGCAGCCCATAATAGTTCAAGATCTTTCCCGGCAAAGTGGGAGCCAGAATATTTAAGACCAAAGAGAAGCAGCCCAACAACTTTTGTTTTGACCAGCATAGGAATAATTGTGTAGACATTTTCAGATATCAATCTTTCAGCTTTTTCATCTGGGAACACAGCTTTAAAGTCAGCCTGCTCAATTGCCGGGTATTTAGTTATAAGATATTTCTCCTCCAGGAATTGAACTATTCTTGATTCTGTTATCATGCATTTTTCATTTTTAATTCCAACACCATCGACGAGAGATAAATGCCCATCTTTATCCCTCAGCATAATTCCAAATGTATTAATCTTTAGAGCATTAATAAATGTTTTTTTCATCAGCTGCAAAATGTTATCCAGCCCGACTACTGTCGAAAGTTCGTTGCTCAAATCAATAAGTACTTTTTGGGATGAAAATTGCTCGGGATAAAATCTTTTTGTAAGAAAATCCTGGAATTTGTTTTTGGTTGACTGAAATACAAGTGCAAATATTATAAAAAATATTCCAGCAATAATTCCCTGGTTCTCAACACCAAAGAATGAGCTGATACTTTGACCGGCAATATAAATCACAAAGAAGTAAATAGCAGCAACCGTAGCAGTTGCAGTTCCATATACAATTGTGTTTTTAACTACAACGCTTACATCCATCAAGTGGTATTTGAAAATAGAGTAAGCGAAAATCAGAGGAACAAGAACGATAAGGATTATCGGTGTATAATACTCAGGTGAATTATATATTATATCAGCTATAGCAGGAGCTATTCTCGCAACATATAATGATACTGCCAAACCAAAAGAAATTGCTATCAACATCAGAAGTATTGGCTTCTTCTTTTCTTTTGACTTTATTTTTCTGTATTGAATGAACAGAGCAACTATAGCAGCAATCTGTCCAAAAGCTATAACATAGCCATAAGTTTGAATCATATAATAAAAGAAAGGAATATCTATCGCACGGCTAAAAAACAAAAATCCTGAGACAAGAAAAATAAAAAATACAATGGATGGAATGATGAATACGGCTTTTCGCACCCATTTTTTTTCTGCAAATTTAAAAGCCGCGGGGAAGTTCCAGATAAAATAGTTTATAAGGAAAGGTGCAAATGAGATTCCCAAAAGCCAGAAACATCCCATAACGATGGCAATGAATCCATATTCATGATATACTATTTCAAAACCACCATGCATAGGTTGATGCGCAATCAAAGAGTTTAGTACCGCAACTACACCCAGTAAATAAAATAATCTATGTATTCTTCCATCTGGTTTTGCGGATAAAACTATAAAAGCAATCAATATCCAGAATAGAGCACTTAAGGAGCCCGCCAGCTTTTCGAACTGGATTAATTTCTTCACATAAACATTTGTGATGTATTCTTTTCCATCTCTTATATACTTATACTTAACGTATTCTCCTGCTTTAAAGCTATTGATTATTGATTGAGCCTGAAGAGCATCGTAAATTTTCTTTCCGTCAATTTCAAGAAGCTGATCCCCATCCCTAATACCAGCATTCCATGTAACTCCATCAATTTTAACTGCCTTAAAGAAATAGGCAAGACTATCCTGACTTATCTTATGTGGTTGCCAGACGCACTCATCGTTGCTTGTTACTCTTACAGCGACAGCAAAGTAAATGTTAATTAGAGCAACGGCTATTAAAATTATTGAAGCGATAATGATCAGGTTTGAACGATATTTCAGCAATAATGATTTAAGTGGTCTCATAATTCTACCTCACCTTAATTACTATCATAGTTATATCGTCTGACTGAAGATTTCCCTGAGTAAAAATCTGTACATCTTCTTTTATTCCATTTAATATTTCATTTGCAGATTTATTCATCAGACTTCTTGCAATCCTTTCCAATCTTTCCTCCGAATATTCTTGAAATTCAAGATTAAGTGCTTCGGAAACGCCATCGGTATAAAGCAAAAGAACATCATCCTTCATTAACTCAACTTCTTCAAAAATATATGGGGCGAATGTCCTTACAACACCTAAAATTATCCCGCCCTTGCTCAGCTTAATAACTTTGTCGCCTCTGAGTATGTAAGGTGGATTATGACCTGCATTAACGTAAGTTAAAGTGTTGGTTTTTGTATTTATATATCCCCAGAAAAAAGTTATAAATCTGCCTTCGGAAGTGTTGGCAGTAACGAGATCATTTATCATTGCGGTTGCTTCGTCAATTTTCATCCCCTGCCGGCAAATTACCTGCAGGAAAGCTTGAATGTTTGCCATCATCAGCGAAGCAGGAACACCTTTTCCGGAAACATCCGCAATTGCAATGTAAAATTTTTCATCAGCGATAGGTATCACATCATAATAATCTCCGCCAACCTGTTTTGATGAAACATTTAAAGCGGCAATATCATACTTTTCATATTCAGGCAGTTTATCCGGAAGAAGGTTGCGCTGAATGTCCCGGGCAATTAAAAGATCTTCCTCCATCTTTTGCTTTTCAAGTGCTTCAAGGAAAAGACGGTTATTTTCAAGAGATATTATCGCAAGATTTCCGACAGAGTAAATGTATTCAATATCACTGTTGTTAAAATCTCTGCTGCCTGCTCTGCTGCCGAGTAAAATTATTCCGCGTGTTTTGTTCTGAAGCTGCATAGGTACAACCAATTCAACTCCAAGTTCTAATAGCTCATTGTGATTGATTTTTAAAAAATCCTTTTTGATCGAGTCCGGTGTTTTATGGAGTTCATATCTTTTTATTAACTGGAGTAACTTCTCGTTATCAAATTTTGAATCAAGAATATCGGGCACATCATTTTCAAAAAGAATAATAGCATACTTCTGAACGAGGAATTGACCAAGTACAGAAAACACCAAAAGTTTAACCACTCTATTCGATTCAGCAAATGAACCAAATTCCTTGCTCAGTTCAAACAGGGAACTTAATCGCTGTACTCTTGAATCAAGCTGACGGTTGACTTTTCTCAATTCATTTATAACCATTGAATTCTGAACAGCTGTAGCAGAGATATTCAAGATCGTGCCGAGAAATTCAACATCATCTTCAGTGTATTCCGACTTATTCAGCTTTTCACCAAGACAAACCAAACCAATACAATCGTCAGAGGAACTGATTTTTTCAACAACTTTCAGATTGGCAATGTGCATAAACGAACTTAGTTTCGGATTATCAATGCAGTCGTGTGAGGCTTCCAGGTCAGGAAATTCCTGAAGCAATTCTGTGGAAATTCCTTTGAATCCTTTCAGAACGATTTTGTTTTTTTCTTTTAAGGCGATTAGTCCGCGAGTTGCTAAAAATTTTCCGAGGCAGGTGAGCAGAACATTATTGAGTATAAATTCAAGATCAATACTTGAGTTAATTATCCTGCTGAAATCTATAAGAGCAGTTAAATTTCTTTTTACTTTAAGATTCTTGGCCTCCAGCATTTTCTCAACCGCTCCGTATATTTTTTGAGAGAAGAACCTGATTATACTCGCCGGGAACTGATTGGTATTCCACATCATCCATTAATGATTTCATCAAATACATTCCAAGACCACCCACTCTATGTTCGCGGTAATATTTTTGAAGATCGGGAAGAGGAACTCTGTCAGGTTCAAATGATTTTCCGTAATCTATAATTGTAACAGTGAATTTTTCTTTATCGTAATTTATTTTGATTATTATTTCTCCTTCAGGAGATAACTTGTAAGCATGCTTGATTATGTTTGTGCAAGCTTCATCAACAGCAAGAATAATGTTTTCAACAGTAGCCTCAGGAATTCCGGCAGCACGAGCATTCATACTGACAAAATCCCTTATCTCAGAAAGGTTTTCTGTTTTGCTTTTAACTCGCAACTCACCGGTTCTATTTTTGTTCCGGACGCTCAATTTTAACTCCCGCTAAACTTTTTAATTGCTTCCTCTTCATTTTTGTAGATTTCATACAGTAGTGGAAATCCGAGTAAATCAAAAATGTTAAACACCTTATCGCTCATATTTGTAAGCTTAATATCGCCCTTGTTATCCCTGATGTTTTCTATATAAGCCATAAAAACTCCCAGGCCCGCACTGCTTATATAAGCAAGGTCCTCGAAGTTGACTACAATTTTATACTTGCTGCTATTTATCAGCTGAGTAAAATTATTCTCAAGTGTCGGCGCAGTATGCGCATCAAGGAAGCCCTTGAGATTAATAATACTGATATCCCCTCTTTCTTGAACTGATGTACTGAATTCTGCCATCCTTAATCTCCATCAAATTTTAATTATTGTTGCCACTTAAAAATAACTAAAGTTATATCATCATACTGCTCGTGACCGCTTGAAAAAACTGTTATTTCGTTTATTATTTTATTTGAAAGTTCATCTGCATTAAGATTTATATTGGACTGAAGCACTTGCAGAAATTGCTTATCTCCAAAGTCTTCCAACTGTTCATTCTTAGCTTCTGTAACCCCATCTGTATAAAGTACGATAGTATCATTGTCATTAAGGTCTACCGAATATTCCTCAAGCGTTTGTTCAAAATATTCACCATCACTTAAGCCTAAGCCAAGTCCCGAGGGTTTAATTTGATTTGTATTGCCATCCCGAAGCAAAAACAACGGACAATGTCCTGCCCGAGAAAAAACAAGTTTCTTTTTTCCCAAATCAAAATATCCATATGCAGCACTGACAAAAGTTTTGCTGTCCAATGTTTCTTTGAGGATATCATTTGCTTTGATCAATATTTCCTTAGGTCCTCCGATTGTTTTAACAAGAGATTCAAATATTCCTTTTATCTCAGCCATAATAAATGCTGCAGAAATTCCTTTGCCCGAAACGTCAGCTATCACAAAACCGAGTTTGGTTTCACTTAGCTTAAAGAAATCATAGTAGTCCCCACCAACCTCAAAAGCTGGAATGAATACCGAAGCAATTTGCAGGTCAGGATATTCAGGTACTTTTGATGGAAGAATTTTTCTTTGAATTTCTCTGGCTACATCCAGCTCTTTTTCAAGTCTTTCTTTTTCTATTGATTCCTCAAGCAGTCTGGAATTTTCAATTGCAACAGATGCATAATCAGAAAAAGTTTCTATGGCATTAAGATCATCTTGTGTAAACACCTGACCTGAACCTTTTGTGGCCACAAGAATTCCTTGTGTTTCGCCGCGGGTTTTTATAGGTGATACAGATACTACAGTTAATAGATTATCAGATGAGCCTTCAGAAATTCCTTCCTTAAGGCTAAATGTTTTAGTTGATGTAAGATTTTCAAAACTGATTCTCTCAAGAATCTGTTTTGTCACTTTATCCGATTCAACAAATCCGATATTCTTTGGAGCCAGAGAATTTTGCTTTGTGCCATTCTTCCAGATAATCCACGAAGCTTTTGCACCACTTAGCTTCTGGGCAATATCAGTTACGGTTTCAGCCAGGTCATTAAAGTCAAGCACTTCAGTTATCAGCTTACTGAAATATTGCAGTGATGTTACTTCCTGCGCTTTTCTGTCATAAGCTTCTGCAGTTGGTAAGTGAAATAGCGTTGTAAAGAATAATATTAAAAAATATATCGAGCCATAAATCATAATTATCTGGTTAAACTGCCTGAGTGACGGAGAAAAAGCAGTTAGTATTTGGCTGTAAATATTATCACCGGCGCTGTTTGTAATATTCACAATGAACAAAATAGTTATCACAAAGGAAAGCAATAACAAATAAATTTTTTCTTTCTTCGAGAGAAATGCAATCCAGGATATTCTGATTGAGTTAAAAATCATCAACAGAAGCGAGACAACAAAAAAAGTGGTGGCTATAAAAGAAAGACTCTCATCCCGAAAAAAATTTATCGATAAGCTCGCCAGAATGAAAAAGATCAGCATTGTAATAAAATAAATCCTGACATTCTTCCTCTGATTCAGATAGAAAAAATGTCTCAGCGTTATCAAAAAAAAGGAAACAATACTTACCAGCACTAATACATAAATAAATGAAACGATGTTGTAAACCAGACCGGGATTTTCCAGCTTCAAATTGATACTATCAAAAATGCCCGGCAGTAGAAAGTCTGAAAACATTATAATGAAAAACATAATTGCCAGAAGGATTCCAACATTTAGAATAAGAGAAAGAGGAGTAGATGTACGACTGTTTTCAAATTTTATCAACGCTAAGAGCAGGAAGAAAATTGAGGCGGCAATAAGAATGTCAAGTAAAATCCTTAAGAAAAATTCATCAGAATTTCCAAAAATTATTTTGAAAATAAATAACAGGAAGGCAGCAAGTAAAAAAAGCTGCAATTGAGTGGTTACAATATTTCGTGAGACCTTAACCATAAGAATAAACTACCCGCCAAATAAATTTATTAGTCACCAGCTAAAATACTACTGATGTAAATTAAGCGAAACCGCCTTATGGTTAAAGATTTCAGGTATGAACGGACAATATCTAGGATGACAGTAAAATTAGCACGACTAATTAAAGATCTCTGAACCCGATAAAATTTATTTTTTTGGGCTCTCGGTGACTTTTGACTTAACTCTGATTTTATGGTTCTTTAATTCTTCGCTCATCTGCTGAAGTTCCTTCTGAAGTTCCTCCATCTGCTTTTTAAACTCATCATCTGAGTAATATCTGTTATAGTAATCCCGGTCAAACTGATATTTAATGAGCATCGTATCATCAGAAGGTTTGACAGATTTTAATTTGTCCAGATTATAAAGGTCGAGCCCGGGATTTACTTCAGCTAACGAATCCATATTCAGTGAATTGTAATTAACAACATAGCTATAAACTGAGTCATCATTGTAGTATTCGATCTTAATTCCGGTTTTTGATTTTTCAATCTTGGGAATTTTGTAAGCGTAAAAGTGAATATTATTTGTAGCTTCCTCAATTAGCGGATCAATCGTCGCCATTCCCGGAATGGGTATTTCCGGAACTTCTGGATCGGGCAAATCAACTCTGCAAATATTCGAGTCAACCTGAATCCTGAAAGAGTGCACGTTTCGCGCATCATCAACGTATCTGAATGTAGAATCATACCTGATATTTAGTGTAAACTGCTTAACTTCTTCCTCGTTGAGTTTCATTTGCTTTTCGAACTCTCTCATTTCTTTTTCAAACTGCCGGGAGTCAAACTGATATGCTTCAGCAAATATCGAATCAGGGGTAACAAATATATAATGATCACCAGAAGCACTTTTTAATTTTTCTGATGTATTGACTACAACCATTTTATCTGCGTTGGTGATACCTGCGGGAACTATTCTGTCGAACTTTATTTTATTTAATTTTTCAGAAGCAACAAGCAAATCAGCGAAGATTGCCTTTCTTAAATTCCACAAGTTAGGATTGATTGCTATCGTATTATTTTCATTTACGAGCAACTGTGCTTCAAGTGCTTTGCTGTAGCTTCCAATAATTGAATCAACAGTTTGTTTCTGTTGAGCATCTAAATTCATTGCAGAAATAAACTCATTATAGCTTTCCCTCTTAATCCTTTCGTGGCTGGAACGAATTTCAAAAAATTCTTTTCCTGAATCATCATATCCTAAAAGCAGATACTGCTGGCGTGTATTATCAAGAGGCAGTTCATTATTAAAAGCAAAATTGAACACATCTTCATTTGTGAGATTAGCAGCAATTAAGACAGGCTTTAAGTTTTCTTTATAGAAACCTGCAATTGCTACTTTTTGATCTTCCCACATTTTATCAATCAAGCCGGGATTAAACTTCAACACTACCATTATAATTATGGTAACAACTGCTAATGCAGCAGCGGGCATCCATCTTTTTATTCCTGAAGTTTCATTTTTTTGCCCTTCAATTGCAGCCATCAGTCTTGTTTCAAAGAATGGGGACTCTGGTATTCGCTTAACTCTGTTACCAAGCTGTTTTACTTTTTTCAAATCTTCCAGCTTCTTTTGTAATTCGAGAGAAGAAGCTAGAAGTTTTTCTACTTCAGCTTTTTCTGGTTGAGTTAATTCATCATCAAGATATGCTGATAGTAATTCTAAATTCTGTAAATCTTTTTTCAATTCATCAACTCCTTCTCCAAAGGCTGTAAAATTTCCTTTAGCTTTTCTCTTCCTCTGAATATTCTTGATTTAACAGTACCCATCTCACAATTCAAGGATTCCGAAATTTCCTGGTAACTAAAACCTTCAATATCTTTAAGAATTAATGGCATCCTAAGCTTCACCGGTAACTTCGAGATTGCATCCATTACTATTCTGGAAATGTCGTTATTCTCAACAGGTGTGGGATATTCCGAGAGTTCGGAGCCTTCTTCAATCGGAAAAAATATTTTTCTAACGTTCATCTTTCTTAAATAATCTTTACACCTGTTCACTGTTATCCTGTAAAGCCAGGTAGTGAACTGGGATTCAAACCTGAAATGCTTTAGGTTTCTGTAAACCGTTATGAAAACGTCCTGGGCAATATCATCAACGAGGGCGCTGTTGTTCATAGTTATATAAATTATATTCCTAACTTTTTCTTTATGCCTTTTAACAAGGATCTGAAAAACAGACTTATCACCATCAACAAATTGCCTGATTATCGAATAATCGTCATCTATTGAAAGTATTTGAGGCTGCTGCAAGTCCTTTTCTTCTTCTTTTGATATCATTTTTTTAGACGTAATATTTACAATGTTGTTCCAATTTATTAAATATATATCTAATCAGAAAGCACTGAATTTAAATGCAGTTTACTATTTGCAAAAGTATGCTTATCTGATTAAATTTCGCTGAAAATTTAAAGGAATCATTTATGAAAATTAAAACCACTGAAAAATATGGCGCAGTAATAGTCGAATTAAAAGGAAATGTGATGGGCGGTGACGACACAAAAGAATTCAACGATTTACTGCATAAATTAATTGATGAAAAAAAGATAAGAGTTATTATAGATCTTGGCGACGTTAAGTTTATGAACAGTTCGGGTCTTGGAATGTTAATTGGAGGCTTAACTACAATGAAAAAAGCAAATGGCTTCTATAAACTTGCAAATGTTACAGACAAAATTGAAAGCTTACTCATAATAACTAAACTGATAACGATTTTTGAACACTACGAATCTGTTGATAAAGCACTCGAATCTTTACCAAAATAAATCTAAAAAAATTATTTTCTGAACAGAAACTCCGGATTGAAAGATTCGGAGTTTTTGTTTGCTTAAATTAAAATCAATCCTAAAGAAAAAATCAAACTATGAGTGTTACAGTTCTAGTCGGAAGCCAGTGGGGCGACGAAGGCAAAGGAAAAATTGTTGATATACTTAGTGAAAAGTATAAAATAGTTGCAAGGTATCAGGGTGGAGCAAACGCCGGTCATACTGTTATCATTGGTGATAAAAAATATGTTCTTCATTTAATACCTTCCGGAATATTAAGAGATGATGTCATTTGTGTAATTGGGAACGGTGTTGTTATTGACCCAACCGCTTTGCTTGAAGAAATTGAGCTGCTTGAAAAAAACGGAATTAAAGTTGAAGGAAGACTTTTCATAAGTCATAATGCTCATCTGATTATGCCCTACCATAAATTGCTTGACCAGATAATTGAAAGCGGTGACACAAAAATCGGAACCACTGGAAGAGGAATCGGTCCCTGTTACATCGACAAGTTTGCTCGTAAAGGAATCAGGATCGTAGATCTGCTAGATAGAGTTGAACTTGAAAAGAAAATCAGGCTCAACCTCAAAGAAAAAAACGATCTGCTGAAAAAAGTTTATGAACACGAAGGGCTTGACGTTGATATGATTGTGAAAGAATATCTTGAATTCGACAGGACAATAGACAAATACATTAAAGATGTTCCGTCATTTCTTAACCACGCAATAGCCGAAGGCAAGTCCGTTTTGCTTGAAGGTGCTCAAGGCACTTTGCTCGATGTTGATCACGGAACTTATCCGTTTGTAACATCAAGCAGTCCTACTTCGGGTGGAGCCTGCACGGGGACGGGAATTCCACCAACAAAAATTGATTCGGTTGTAGGAATTGTAAAAGCTTATACTACACGTGTTGGTAATGGTCCTTTTCCAACAGAACTTCTGGATGAAGAAGGAGAAAAACTAAGAACGATCGGTGCCGAGTTTGGTGCAACAACAGGCAGGCCACGAAGATGCGGGTGGTATGATGCTTTCCTTGTCGCCTACTCACAAATGGTAAATGGAATTACATCGGTTGCAATAACTAAGCTGGATGTGCTTAGCAGTTTTGAGAAAATTAAAGTCTGCGTTGCTTATGAACTTAATGGGAAGAGAATAAAATATTTTCCCACAGCTGTCGAGCAGTTATCAGCAGTAAAACCGGTTTATGAAGTCCTCGATGGCTGGAACGAAGATATCAGCAATTGTTTATCATACGATCAGCTTCCCGCAAAAACGAAAGAGTATCTCAACTTCATTGCAAAACATTCGGGAATTAAAATTGATATTATTTCGGTGGGACCAAAACGAGGACAGACATTTTATATTGATAGATAATCTCAACTGCAGGGGCACAATATATTGTGC
>JALONF010000312.1 GCA_025455085.1 Ignavibacteriaceae bacterium | reverse complement strand
ATGGATGGACAAAGCATTTTTGCTTATCTCGGAACATATCCTCCTGAACCTTCTCCCTGGGAAAAAATAAAACTTGGCTGGACAGAACCTGTAACTATGGAAATTCAAAATGCAGATGTAAGCCTTGTTACAAATCTTGCTGCAACCATGAGTGATACAGTCATTCTAAAAGTTCCTCTCAATTCCTCTGAATATTATTTGATTGAAAACCGAATCCGTGATGCTTATGATGATGGATCGACCATTTCTTATGCGGTTGGTGATCTTGTAAGAACTAAAACATTTCCTAATGATACAACTGGTTACCGCAGCTTTGATGTTGATTCTCTTTCGGGAGTTATAATTGATGTTGATGAATTTGACTGGGCAGTTCCCGGAAACGGAATAATTATCTGGCACATTGATGAAAATGTTATTAACGAAAAGATAGCAGAGAATAAAGTCAACACTGATAAAAACCGAAGAGGAGTTGATATCGAAGAAGCAGACGGCGTGCAGGATATCGGCGAAAGATTCTTCACAATTTTTGGAGATGAAGTAATCGGTGAAGGAACTGAAGAAGACTTCTGGCACAAAGATAATCCTGCAACATTATTCGAAGGCCGTTTTGCAAAAGATACACGACCGAATACTCTTACTAACACAGGTGCAAACAGTTTAATTACAATTAAAAATTTTTCTGAGATTGATAACCGAATGAGCTTTAGAGTTGAGTTTGGCGATTCGGTGGTGAAGCCCTTGTTTACTATAAATCTTCAAAACATACCTATAATATATAATATTTCTTCGGTGAATTTTAAAAGTGAGATGTTTTTCGTTACAAGCTCAGACATAAGTAAGTTACATATTTTTAATGAAGACACTATACTTTACTCCAATCCAATTTTCTCAAGATCAAAACCAGCAACATTGGTATTGAATAATGAATTCCATGTATATGGAAGTAACTCAGAATTATTAAACTTTTGGATAACTGATGGCAATACCTCCTTTGAGGGTAATTTTATACTACCTGATTTGATTACGACCCCAATTATAATTAATCATAAATCCAATGGTGAGAACGAACTCTGGTTTGGGACTCAAAATGGATAATTATATGTATTTAATCTCGGACAGTTACCTGATATAAGCCCAACATTAAAAAATATAATTGACATCGGGGTGTCTTTAGTACCGCGAAGAATAGTAGTACAAGATAATTTTTATGCTGTAATTAGTAGTTCATCGGAGAATCTAAATTTATATCAAAGTAGTTTGGGTAGTGTAAATCTTAGTGGTGAAATTCCCACAAATATTGCTTTGACTAAAAATAACAGTGGAGACTATGTCTCAATTATATTAACCGATAATAATAATATCTATATAATTTCTAATGGGAGTATATTAAATAGGTTTCAACTATCTCCAGAAAATCCGATAGACTTTTTTATTTTATCTGATATAAAACTTGACGGAAATAATTACGTTGTAGTAAAAAATAAAAATCAGGTAGAAGCTTATAATTTCAATGGCGCTATGGCAGATAATTTTCCTCTTAATATTGAATCCAATAATGATATTATCACTATTAGTTCTATAGTATCAGCTGATATAGAAGGAAGCGCGAAACCGGAAATAATTGTCTCGACACACTATGGGGAAATATATGCTTTTGATGGAGGGAGTGGAAAACTTATATCAGGCTTTCCTATTACGATTGGTCAAATACTGGCGGCAACACCATCGTTATTTTTAAGTGAAGAAAAAGTCAATTTAATAGCGGCTAATCAGACTCAGATTAATGCCTGGTCGATCAGTTCAGTTGCAGGAAAGCTTTACTGGTCAGAAGAATATGGTAATCCGCAGAACACTTCATTCATAGATGCAGCAGAAAATACAAACAGGATAAACGAATTCTTCCCGGCAAACAGAGCTTATAATTATCCAAATCCTGTGTATGAAGGTACGACAAACATCCGTTACTACGTTGCAGAAGATTCAAAGATTAGCATAAAGATTTTCGATCTTGCTGGTGATTTTGTCGCAGAGTTAAATGATGACGCTCAGGGTGGAATGGATAACGAAACTGTCTGGAATGTTGGTGATATTCAAAGCGGAGTGTACCTGGCAAGAATTGAAGCAAACAGTACATGGGGTAAAACAGAACAAGCGGTTATTAAGATAGCGGTTGTCAAGTAACATAGTATTATTCCGAACCTGCCTAGCCGGTAGGCAGGCTTGTTTCGGAATCTCAAAGTAAAGATTTTCAACTATAAAATTCCAATTATCAAACGTCAAATAACAAACAAATCACAATTACCAATTCCGAAATTCAAAAGTACATTTTGAAAATTGGTTATTGAAAATTATTTGTGATTTGAGATTTGTTATTTGAGATTTATCTAAAAACACTCGATGAAAAAACTATTTTTAATTTTCATATTTACTCTTCTATCTAAAAATGGATTCTCCCAATTCACCGAATTCCATCCTGAACTGGATTGGTTTACAATTAAAGGTGAGCACGTTGAAGTCCATTACCACAACGGTGCGGAGCGAACTGCAAAAGTTATAGCAAAAATAGCTGATGAAGTCTGGGATCCGATTTGTTCTCTATATGATTACGAACCAACCAAAGTTCACTACGTAGTAAAAGATATTGATGATTACTCAAACGGCGCGACTTACTTCTTCGATAATAAAATTGAAATATGGACGAGCGCACTTGATTTTGATTTGAGAGGAACTCACAACTGGCTTCGCAATGTAATCTCGCATGAGTTTACTCATCTTGTACAAATTCAGGCAGCGATGAAACTTTCGCGTTCGATTCCTGCTGTCTTTCTTCAAATGATTAATTACCAGGAGGAAAGAAGACCGGATCTTCTTTATGGCTATCCCAACTATGTAATTTCTTATCCGATTGCAACATTAAATGTCCCCGCATGGTTTGCAGAGGGAACTGCACAGTATATGCGGCAGGAGTTTGATTATGATAACTGGGATGCTCACCGTGATATGATTTTAAGAAGCTACGTTCTCGATGGAAATATGTTAACCTGGAATGAGATGGGAGTTTTCGGGAAAACAAGTCTAGGCAATGAATCTGTTTATAATTCTGGTTTTGCATTAACGAGATACATCGCTCAGCAGTACGGCGAGGATAAGCTGAGAGAAATCACAAAAAAACTTGGTAAGCTCGGTAACTTTACTATTGATGCGGCATTCTCGGTAACTTTACTATTGATGCGGCATTTGAAGATGTTTTGGGAAAAGATGGAAATGAAATTTATAGTGAATGGAAAAGTTATCTTGTTGAAGATTACTCAAAACGTACGGAAAAAATTAAATCGAATTTAGTCGAAGGTGAAATAATTGCAGATAAAGGTTTTGGCAATTTCTATCCGACTTTCAGCAAGGATGGGATGAAAATCTATTACATCTCCAATAAATCATCTGACTACTTTAGTCCTTCTTCTATTTATGAGTATGATGTAGAAACTAAAACAGAAAAAGCATTGGTTACTGGAGTTCGCTCAACATATAGCTGGATTCCGGGAGAAAATAAAATTCTTTACTCAAAGATTACTGAAGATAATCCTGACTGGTACAACGTTCACGATATTTTTATTTATGATATTGATAAAGATGAAGAGACAAGATTGACTCATAATCTGCGAGCAAACCAGCCGGATGTTTCAAACGATGGTAAAAAGATTGTATTTCTCTTTCAGAAAGATGGAACAACAAATCTTGGTGTTGTAGATATTGATGGCACAAACTTTAAAGCATTAACTTCATTTGATAATGGCGAACAGGTTTATAATCCCAAATTCTCAAATGATGATTCATA
>JALONF010000043.1 GCA_025455085.1 Ignavibacteriaceae bacterium | reverse complement strand
TGCTAATTTGGTTAGTTTGATATTTTTCATTTGGCCTACCTGAAGTTGTAATTAAATTAGTTGATTAGTTAGATTAAATATTAAGCTGAATAATAGTTCAATGATGTTCTTACATTTTTTTTGATGAAGATGTGATTTATTATTAATTAAAAATGTTGCTGTTCATTTTATCCCGAATTGTTTCTGATCTACCATACCATTAAAATGCCAATTCAAATTTAACATTTATCAAGTGGAAATGATATTGGTGTTTAATAAAATGTTAATCTTTAACAAAAAAAGCCCCGTTTTGACGGGGCTTTCGTTAATCTCGAAGTAAATTTTTTCTAAATTATTTCATCAATACAAGCTTCCTTGATGAAGTATAGTTCGCCGATTCGATCTTGTAAACATATACTCCGCTTGACAAACCGCTTGCATTGAAATTAACTTCATATCTGTCTGCCTTCTGAAAACTATTTACTATCGTGGCTACTTCTTCTCCTAGTAAGTTGTATACTGCCAGCTTTACATATCCATCTGCAGGTATCGAGTAACTTATTTTAGTACTTGGATTAAAAGGATTCGGATAGTTCTGCTCTAATGAATATGCAAGTGGAATTTCAACTTCAGCTTTTATTTCATTTGAATACTCAAAACTGCCGTCAAAGTCAATCTGCTTTAATCTGTATGTATAACTTCCAGTTTCAAGTTTTGAATCAATAAAAGAATACGCTTGAGGTTCAGTTGTTGTTCCGTAACCTTCTACAAAACCTACTTGCTCAAATTCGCCATTGATAGACATTCTCTCAATTTCAAATCCCTGGTTGTTAGTTTCTGTTGCAGTCATCCAGCTAAGTTCAACCGCATCTTTCACTATACTTGCGTTGAATGAAATGAGTTCAACCGGTACCGTATAATCTATGTTCGCAATTCGTGTGCGCCAATTAAATGAACCTGTTGAAGGCTGATATTGATTCACATACCAAAAGTTAACTCCATTAGGATCAACATTCATAGAGGTATAATCGCCCCACCTGGTTAAGCTGGTTTGAGAACCCAAACCGGCATAGATTGTTTCTTCGGGTATAGTCATCTGACCAAGAGGATCGCTTGCATATCTGCCGGTATACCTTATCGATGGAAACATTGTAGAACTTGATATTGAATATCCAAGTGCAATATGACCAGCAGCATTTATGGCTATGCTGCCCATCCATCTTTCCAGACCATCTGCCGGTGCATAAGTACCTTCCTGATGCAAGGCCCAGGTGGCTGCAGGTTTTCGGAATTCATACCATCGCATTCCTGCCCGGCTCCCTCCTGCATCAATTGTATGACAGACTACCATTGATTGATGAGTACCAAAATTTCTATAATCGAGTCGGAACATTGTCATAACTGCAAGATTGTCAAGCAATGTAGATGTACCCTGCTGAGGGATTCCATTAACGGTTATGTAGGGGGACGTAGCTATAAAAGATGGGCCAGTAAATGTTGAACTAGCAGGAGTGGCCCAATTCACACTAAATGAATAGATGTCAAAACCATCTGAACCGCCATAGAAAGCATTATCATGCAATTGCCCAAAATAATTTGGTGATCCTGCCGGTGGAGTTGTTGCACCATTCCAGTCTGAAGGTAAAAATGACCAGGTTGTTGCACCGGATCCTGTGAAGGTAACACTTTGTGCAGTGGCTCCTGTTAACATTTGTGATCTTTCAAATGCTGTTACATAAGTACCTACAAAATTCAATGAACCAGAACTAAACGCATTTGCTGACATATAGTATCCATCAGGCCAAATACCAAATTTTGGATAATCAGGCATATTAGCATATGAAAAACCATATCGGTGCCAAGAGCCTGTCGGATCTCCAGTTTGTGATACTGCCATAATAATATAGAAAGGTCCATTTGGATAGTTAGGCAGTGAAAACTGTGCGACAAAAAATCTATTGGCTGCTTCATCATAAAGCACTATCGGATCACCGTCATTTAAGCTGCTTGACCATGGACCGGGAAATCCCGACCAAATTGTTCCAAGATTTAGTGGTCCTAAAAGAGATGTACCTGTCTTATTCCAAATTTGAAATCGGCTGTTTACAGTTTCCATGTAATGATTAGGACCAACATCACCGTTATTATCAGGTGGTGCGTATCCGGAGGCTCCAACGCCATCCCATGTCTGAACTACAAATCCGTCGCCTCTTTCACCCATTGTTTCCTGCAATGCTGGATCAGGTTGATAATGATCCTGAAATCTGGGAGGATTTGTAAAAAGTGGAACTATTCCATCCCGCCAGTTTGAATGTGTTATTGGTGCTTCCGGCATATCTCTGAGTGGCGGTGAAGTATCGTGATGAATGCACTGTGCTACTTCAGGACCTGAGTTGAAACTGCCCTGAGCAAATGAAAAAGTAGAAACGACTAGAAGAACAAATAGTACAAATGAAAATATTTTTTTCATACTGCCTCCCGAATTGGTTGATTAATTTGAAAGTTAATTAGTTGATTAAAATTTTTCATTCTACGCAGTAGTAAGTTCTCTTTTAAATAATTATTTAACTTGACTTTGTAACAATATAATTAAGTTTTCAATTAAATAGAGATTTAGTAAAACTCACCGAAGTAAAATCATTTTCTTCGTGCTTGTAAAACTTTGTCGTGAGCCTTGCCTACCGGCAGGCAGGCCTGTCGAAGGATCAACTATTTTTAATTGATAAAAATAAACTCCGCTAGGCAGATTGTAAGCATCTCCGCCGGAAGCGGATCCGTCTGTGTCGGAAAAATTAATTTCATAACTGCCTGCTGCAAGTTCTTCATTGACCAACGTAGCAACTTCTCTCCCAAGAACATCATAAACCTTTAAGCTAACAAATTCGAAATTCGAAATCCGAAATCCGATATTAGTGGTTGGATTAAACGGATTCGGATAATTCTGAAAAAGCATAAATCCATCAGGAGAAAATTCTTCTTCATTCTGAACATCACTGATATCCGGTTTGTATTTTATAATCGTCCCATTAGTGCCAACACCAAATCCATGTAGTGAGTCCGGAAATATCAATTTAAATATCATAGAACTGTCAGGTGTTGATACAGGAGTCCAGGTAACACCGGCATCAAGACTAAAAATTAATTTTTGTTCCCCGCCTAACGATGCCCATGCTTCATTTTCATTTCTAAAATCAATATCCCAGGCGACACCGCTAACATCGATGTATTCCCAAGCCCAGCTGCTTCCGCCATTAGAGGTACGCATCATACCAACACCGAAACCCCAGGATTCAAAATCACCGCCAACACCGAGAACGTTTAATGAATCCTTTATGAAAAGCTGGTAGACTGGTTCAAGCGCAACAAAAGGCGTATCAATAACCTGCCAATGGTCACCACCGTTAGTAGTCCACCATATTATACCGCAGCAATCAACAACACCACCTGACGCATAACCATATTTAGAATTGTAAAACTGAATATCAAAAACCGGAAACTGTGAAAAATCAGAAGAATCAATTTCTGCTTCCGTCCAGGAAATTCCGCCATCAGTTGTTCTTACGATCGGATAGGGTTTTCCTCCCATCCAGCCATTCAACGGATCCTGGAAAAGGATACATTGACTAAAAATATTTTCCTCGGGAAAAGTTGAACTATCCCAGCTGAGTCCGCCATTGGTTGTTTTTAATACATACGTTCCAAATGGATAATTCATTACTTCCCAGGAAACTGCCCAGCCAAGGTCATGGTTCAAAAAGAAAATATCTAAAATATTATTTTCCGTTTTGCTGTCCTGCATTATCCAACTATCTCCGCCATTCGAAGTATGGATTATAGTGCCTAGATTACCAGCAGCCCAGCCATGCGAACTATCGACAAAGTAAACTGAGTTCAAGTTTTCACTCGTTAGGCTATTCAATCGTTCCCACGTTCCTTGCGCCGAAGAATTATTTTGGCAGGCTATTAACAATAGTATTAAAAATATGATTTTGTTTTTTTTAATAAAGGACATTAAGGAGAAAAATATTCTTAATCGATAGAAGGAATATTTAGATAATTTTATTTATGAGTTAAGTTCCTTCTCTGCACAAACTTAATCTATTCTACTAATGATTGCAAAATCAGTAATGAAAATTTATTTGAAAGATTATTTAAGTATTTTACACAGAGATTTTTGCAAAAAAAGTATTTTATTTTTCCTCGATAATTCAAATGATATATCTGGCATTATTAGCAATTACCATACTATTTCTACTGAACGTTTTAATTATTTATTCTCTGAAAAAGATGAATGGCGTTGGTAAAAAGGAAAACAATCCTGTAAATATTTCCGTAATCATTGCAGCAAAGAATGAAGCGGAAAATATTGATACTTTACTTGAATCGCTGAAAAGTTTGAATTACCCTTCTGAAATGTTTGAAGTTATTTTCGTAGATGATAATTCAATTGACGGGACATATCAAAAATTAAAATCGAAAACAGACTCAATTGAAAATTTTTTAGTCCTTGAATCAAAGACATTCGGAATGAACGGTAAAAGAGAAGCACTTTCACTAGGTATAAACAATGCAAAATATCCAAACATATTAATAATGGATGCCGATTGCCATCCTGAAATAAATTGGCTTCAAGCATACTCAAGCAAGTTTAATCAAGGGTATGAAATGTCGTTTGGCGTTGCTCCATTTTATCAGAAAAAAAATTTAGTCAACAAAATATCCTGCTTTGAAAATTTACGAAGCAGTATACTGTCATTTTCGATGGCGTCATTTGGTTTTCCGTACACTGCCGCGGCGAGAAACTTTGGTTTTACTAAGAAAGCATTTGAGTCACTCGGTGAATACACCAAAACAAAAGACACGCTCTCCGGGGATGATGACCTTCTTCTAAGGGAAGCTGTTAAGCATAAAATGAAATTTGGTATCGTAACAGAATCAGATTCGTTTGTCTATTCAGAGGCTAAAAAAACTTTTAAAGAATACTTTCAGCAGAAAGCAAGACATACACAGACATCATTTTATTATCTTTTAAAACATCAAATCATTCTTGGTCTCTGGCATTTATTGAATTTATCCTTCTTGCTTTCTCCATTACTGATGTTTGTTAATCCAGTACTTGGAGTTCTTCTCCCTGGTAAACTGATAATTGATTTCATCGTGGTAAAATCAAACCAGAAAAAATTCAGCTACAAGTTTTCGGTGATTGAGGTTTTTTATTTACAGATTTTGTATGAATTGCTTCTCGTCTTTCACTTTTTTAATGCACGTTTCTCTGAAGTAAAATGGAAGTAGAAATTCAGAGAGAATATAATCCTGCTCATCCAAACTATGAGCGATGGCAAAGAGCGCGTGAATTATCTAAGGATCGTGCAAAATTTGTCGAAAGCGTTTTATTAAATGAAATTAATCTTCAGGGTTTGAAGATTCTCGATGTCGGTGCTGGCGAAGGATGCACTTCAGAATTACTTTCAAAAAGTAATTTTGTTGTCAGTCTTGAACCAAAACAAGAACGAATAAAAAAAATTGAAAGAACTAATTCACTTCAACCGGTAATTGCAGAAGGCTTAAAACTTCCCTTTCAGGTTTCATCATTTGATCTCATCATTTTACAGGATGTGATTGAGCATTTCAACATCAATAAAAAATTCGTTGATGACTTAAAATATCTGTTAAATGAAAATGGAATTATTTATCTCAGCACTCCCAATCGGTTGTCAATAATAAACATTATTTCCGATCCTCATTGGGGATTACCGTTCTTATCACTGTTCAATAGAAGTCAGATTAATAAGTATTTTCTAAAAAATTTCAGAAAGAGCGACTACAATCGAAACGATATAGCAGAATTGTTTTCATTAAAAGATTTATTTGATCTATTCAGCAAAAATTTTTCTATTAAAATTTGTACAAGGTTTTCTGCTAATTATTTATTAAACGGTGGTAAGGGTCTGGTATGGAGTAAATTTCATCTCCATTTGGTGAAAGCATTAAACTCATTAAGATTAAAGAAGGTACTGGTACGAATTGCCAATAATGCGCCGGGAATAATTAATAAACTTTTTACACCAACTTTTTATATCATCCTAATGAAGAAATAATCTTTTGATATTAGATGACTAAAAAATTATCTTTAGCCAACTAAATTTGTAAAAAATGGACTACAAACACTTAGCTGATTCAGCAATAAAAGCAAAGCAGAATGCTTTGGCAATTTACTCCAACTTTTATGTTGGCGCTGCCGTTTTAACAAACGAAGGCAAAGTTTACACCGGGTGCAATGTTGAATCGAGCTCATATAGTTTAACAATTTGTGCAGAGCGTACTGCCATCTTCAAAGCTATTTCTGAAGGGGAAAGAGAATTCAAAGCAATTGCTGTTGCAGGTGATACTGAAGATTTCATTTCTCCATGCGGTGCCTGCAGACAGGTAATAAGCGATCTTTGCGGTGAAATTGATATCATTCTTGTGAGCTCCAGCGGTGATTATATCGTAAAAAAAACTTCGGAGCTTCTCCCCTTTGCTTTTGGAGATAAAGATCTTGAATAACGAACAAAAACTCTTGCTTAAATTTTTAATTTTAAATTTATTCAGTTAAAGGCTGATCAGCCTCATGCTGAAATTTTATAATAATAAATTTTAATTCAAATTATGACAGACATTCCTCCACATCAGCTGCCAAAAGATACCGGCTGGATAGAAGTAATTACCGGCTGTATGTTCAGCGGAAAAACAGAAGAACTTATTCGCCGTTTGCGAAGAGCCCAGATTGCAAAACAGAAAGTAAAAATTTTCAAACCTAGAATTGATGCAAGATATTCTGAGAACTCAATTGTGTCGCATAACGAGCAATCTCTTCCTTCCATACTAATTGATGATATTATCGAAGTGCTCAAACTTTCAGAAGATGCACAGGTAATCGGTATTGATGAAGCGCAGTTTTTTAATGAAGGTATTGTGCATATCTGTAATTTACTTGCCTCTCGTGGCAAAAGAGTTATCGTTGCTGGTCTTGATCAGGATTACACAGGAAAGCCATTTGAGCCGATGCCTCAGCTATTAGCTATTGCTGAATATATCACCAAGCAGCACGCGATCTGTGTTGTTTGCGGAAATCCTGCCGATAAAACTCAAAGAAAAACATCTGAGTCGGAAAGAGTTATTGTGGGTGCTGCTAATATTTACGAAGCACGCTGCCGCAAATGCCACTACATTCCTAAAGAAAGTTGAGTAGGTAATATGGATTTTACTTCGGTGCTCAGAGGATTGTTCGGAATACTACTACTCGTTGGCATATCCTTTATTTTATCAAATAATAAATCGAAAATTAATTGGAAGCTGGTTGCCGGCGGACTCGTACTGCAGCTTGTGTTCGCAGTACTTATTCTAAAAGGCGATTCTCTTCGTTCATTCTTTTCACCATTCGGCTGGCCGAAAGATTTTTTTAACTGGATAAGTTATTTCTTTGTACTTGTGCTGAATTTTACTACAGCCGGTGCAAAGTTCGTTTTTGGAGATTTAGCAAAACCACCTGGAGCTGAAGGAAGTCTTGGTTCATTCTTTGCATTTCAGGTTCTGCCAACAATTATTTTCTTTGCTAGTCTGATGTCCTTACTCTATTACCTTGGCATAATGCAAGTAATAGTTAAAGGTATGGCATGGATTATGGCAAAGACTCTCGGCACAAGCGGTGCTGAATCTCTTTCAAATTCTGCGAATGTATTTGTTGGTCAAACTGAAGCACCATTAATGATCAAGCCATTTTTAAATGAAATGACTAAAAGTGAAATTCTTACCATAATGGTGGGTGGAATGGCAACAATCGCCGGTGGTGTGATGGCTGCTTACATACAAATACTTGGATCAGCTTATGCAATTAAACATGGGATTCCTCTTGAACAAGCACAACAACTTTTTGCAACTCATCTACTTGGTGCAAGTGTTATGGCCGCTCCAGCGGGAATTGTGATTTCGAAAATAATTTATCCTGAAACCGGTGATCCTGTTACCAAGGGTACATTAAAAATTAAAGTTGAGAAAAATGCCTCAAATGCAATCGAAGCCGCAGCAAACGGTGCAGCAGATGGTTGGAAACTTGCAATCAATGTTGGTGCAATGCTATTAGCATTCATTGCTTTGATTGCACTTGTAAATTATCTGTTAAACGGATTTGGTGATTTAATTAATGTAAACGATTATCTTTTGACAAAATTCGGGCAGCCGCTAAGCTTTCAATTACTGATTGGCCTGGTGATGCAGTTTGTAGCATTTGGAATTGGTGTGCCCTGGGAAGATGCTCTTAATTTTGGAAGTATGCTTGGAGTTAAAGTTGTGTTAAACGAATTCGTTGCATACACAGAAATGGGTACACTGGTCGAAATGGGAAAACTCCTCAACGAAAAAACTATTCTTATGTTAACGTATGCTTTATGCGGATTTGCCAACTTCAGCTCGATTGCCATACAGATAGGTGGCATAGGCCCATTGGCTCCTGACAGAAAATCCGATATCGCAGCACTCGGAATTAAAGCTGTAATCGGAGGCGTGTTAGCAACTCTGATGACTGCAACTCTTGCCGGATTATTATTCGGTTAAAATGATTGATCTAAGTTTTAAATACAGAGATGCCATATCCTATTTAAAGAAAGAAGCACCATTTACTCCTGATGCAGCAATTGTTCTTGGAAGCGGACTCGGTAATTTTGCAGACCATACAAAAAAAATCAAATCTATTTCAACTTTAGAAATCCCCGCGTACCCTTCAGCATCGGTTGAAGGACACAAAGGATTAATTCACTTTGCAACGGTTCAAGATAAAAAAATAATAATTTTCCAGGGTCGCATTCACTTTTATGAAGGATATAACTTAAGTGATTGTGTTCTTCCTGTACTTCTAGCTAAAAAAATCGGATGCGATAAAATAATTTTCACAAATGCTGCCGGCGGAGTAAATAAAAAGTTTCTTCCTGGCGATTTGATGCTGGTTGAATCATTCAATTCAATTAATATAAAAAAAGAATTAACTGAGCTCATTGGCATTTCATCACTGGAAGTAAAGAATAATTTCCTGAATTGTCCTTCTTCAAGAATGAATAAAATTTTTAAAGAGACCGCAGACGAAATCGGAATTATTTTGCATTCCGGAAGTTACTGGTATACAAAAGGACCAAGCTACGAAACACCGGCTGAGATACAGATGATTAAAAAATTTGAGGGAGACGCAGTAGGAATGTCAACTGTTCATGAGGCAGTATTTGCATCGTCATTGAGTATGGAAATAGCGATAGTATCCTGCATCACCAATATGGCTTCAGGAATTTCCGAGCAGAGGCTCTCACATGCAGAAGTAACTGAAACGGCAAACACATCATCTGAAAAGTTTGCTTTACTACTAAAAACGGCTATTTCAAGGTTGTAGTACAACCCATTATTTACCGCAAATTTAATTGACTTTGTAAGAGCCAAACCCTAATTTTGGCAGTTCATTTTTATAATTTCAAATCAACTTATTAATCAGGTATGAAAGAATTTAGACTTAGACTTATTATCATTGTTGCTGCAATAGCTTTATCAATTTATCTTTTATATCCTACTTATCTGGATTACCAGAACAGCAGCGATATAAAACAATCACTCGAGTTGAAAAAGGAACAGCTTAAGAAAAGTGATCCGGATCTTACAAAAATTCAGGTTGACAGATTAATCAGATCAACTGAAGACAGCATTCTTGCTGCTAATCCGGATATAGTGAAGGATAGAGAAAAACGAATCAAGCTGGGTTTGGACCTCCAGGGCGGAATGCGTGTTGTGCTTGAAGTTAATACAGGAAAGCTTCTTGAGAAACTGGCAAAGAATCCTGATGAAACATTCAGGAATGTTTTGGCAGAGGCGCAAAAAGAATCTGAAAGAACTGACGAATCAGTAGTTGATATTACTGCCAGAAAATTCAATGAAAGAGGAATAAGACTAAGCCGGTATTTTGGAACCATCAGGGATGAGGATGACCAGATATTAACAAGCCTCAATGATAATGCAGAAGATGCAGTTACACGTGCAGTAGAAATTATCCGAAACAGAGTTGACCAGTATGGCGTGAGCGAACCTTCTATCCAGAGACAAGGCAGCAGAAGAATTATTGTTGAGTTACCCGGTGTTGCCAGAGAAGAAGAGGCAAAAAAATTATTACAGGGAACAGCACTATTAGAATTCAGAATAGTACGTGAAGCGGATTTCACTTTCCCTATTATGCAGAAGATTGATGATATACTTGCAGGTAAAGTTTTGGATGACACGACACTGGTTGTTTCAGAAGATAAAAAAACTGAAAGTACAACAACTGATACATCAATAGCAGCAACAGATACAACTACTCCTGAAGGCGAACTTTCAGAAGAGGAATTCAGACAACAGCATCCCTTCTTCTCGATTGCACTTTTAGATCCGCAGGGACGAAGTGCTGATGCTTATGTTAAAGCGGAAGATCGGGACAAACTTGAGCTTATGCTAAACAGGCCTGATGTTCAGAAGGTTATTCCAAACAATGTTGAATTTAAATATCAGGCAAGAGCACAGAAAGACGCTGAAGGCAATGAATTTTTTGTGATGTATATGGTAAATAAAGAACCGGAACTTACCGGTGGTGTAATTACTGATGCAACTGCTAACATCGATCCTAATACTTCTGCACCGATTGTAACAATGACAATGAATTCGGAAGGTGCAACCGAATGGGCACGAATAACCGGAGCCAATGTTAATAAAAGAATTGCGATTATGCTTGATGGCGGAATTTTTTCAGCACCTGTTGTGAAAGGAAAAATCCCCGGCGGAAGATCACAGATTGAAGGAATGGCCGATTTGAATGAAGCAAAATTATTGGAAATAGTTTTAAAAGCCGGCGCACTCCCCGCTCCTGTTGATATTATCGAAGAAAGAAGTGTTGGTCCATCCCTCGGTGAAGACTCGATTAATAAAGGTTTGCTTTCTGTTGTGTTAGGTTATGTTCTTGTTGGATTCTTTATGATTTTATACTATCGCAGATCAGGATCTATAGCGGCTGCCGCACTCATTTTTACAATTTTATTAATTCTCGGTGTGCTTGCAGGATTTAATGCAACACTTACATTGCCTGGTATCGCCGGCATCATTTTAACCATTGGTATGGC
>JALONF010000042.1 GCA_025455085.1 Ignavibacteriaceae bacterium | reverse complement strand
GAATGAAGACGCGGGAACCAGGAACGAAGGTAATCGTTGGCAAAACTGTGTATTTGTTTTATCTTTAACCGTTGTTCAACTTGCATAACATAAAGATAAATGGTTATAACCTCCTGATCAGTAAACTCAGGCACACTATTGTTACTGAAGCGCTGACAGAGATATTTAAGCTCAGAATCATATAAATCACATATATACAGATAAATAGAGATTAACTTTAACTCTTTTGCCTTGGGAATCATGCTTATAGACATAACCTAGAGAATTATATCTTAAGATATTGATTCTCAAGGCTTTAAACAAATAATTCATATGTGTTTTATTGACAATCAATGAATTATGTGTTAATAACTTACAAACTTTCAACCCTTAATTCACATTAGTAATTCCTGAATACAACTTCCACAAACACCTTCATCAAAGTATAGTACAACTCGGTCTTTGTTTAGTGAATCAGATATTGAAAAGCTTGCTCTATTAATGCTTTCGACATAATTATATTTAATCAAATGTTTTAAGTTACTGATTAACAATGTATCTTTTGAAAAGATATATTTATTTAACTCTGAAGATTGCTGTAACTGAGTGCTTATCTTTAATTGTTTGCGTAGAAGAAAAATATTAAGTGTAATTAAAAAGATTACCAGAATAGATATAAAATAATTCTTCATTTTATCAGGTTTTAATTCAAAAGTTTTCTTAAATCGTAGCGCATAATAATGTTTTCTACACTATCATCTATGGTGTATAAATAATTGTCTATTTTATCAATAACGTAATAATTGTAAAATTTGTCCAATTTATATTTAATAATAGGATTCCCCGACCAGTCAAATACATGAATTTCACGTATGAATGTCCTATTTAAACCGTCTGCATCATAAATTGTCGAGTATTTTTCATTAGCGATACATGCATATATGTATTTATTAGTTGCAAAGATTCTTTCACAAAACCTAAGACTTTCAGGCCTAAATTCTAAATATTTTGAAGTTCTATTCAAACCTGTATTTTCCCTTAATGAAGGAAACCCTCTATATGATATAATTATTTGTTTGTCATTCTTGAGATCATAGATTTCTATAATCCCTTTATAATAATATGCCACAACGAACTTAGAGTTATCAGGCTTTGTAGCCATAAAACATGCAAATGGTTCTCGCATGAATTCTGGATCTCTCAAAGGAAATTTCTCTGGATAATCTCTAAAAGATTTCAACACTTTTGTACGTGCATTATACTCAAACAGATGCATGTCACCACGATAGGGAGCACCGAAAATTAATGAATCACTTATATAGGTTATTGCTCTGAACCTATTAAGTTTTGGAGGAAGTCTTTCAATTCTATATGGTTTGAATACTCTATTTAAGATATCATTTATTTTGTAATATTGTATTTTCGTTAATAAATTTCCAACAGCGAAAGAACGATATTCTCCATAAACTGTTCCAAGGGTTACAAATTCCATAGAAAGGTTAAATTCATTTGGCCCTTTCCCTTGGTTTCCAAAGCTTAACAGATATTCACAATTTGGTAATTTGAATATGGTAAAAATAGTATCACGTCTGCTTTGAGTAACTACTAGAAAAGAATCGACGATACACATATTAGAAGGTTTAAATAATATAGGAGGAGTTTTTAATTCTATGGCTTCCAAAAATGCTTCTTTAGGAAATGTATCGATTATTACTCCATTTTCATTTAAACGAGTTGCTTTCGTGCAACCGATGACAAAAATAAGAATTCCAAAAAAATAATATGGTTTCACTAGCATAATAGAGATCGTATTTATCAAGCATAAGTATTTTTTAAAAAACATCTACGTGGTTATTCTATATTGTCATTTGGCTCTTCCGTCAATTACTTCGTGTCATTTGGCTGCTCCGTCATTTGCCCTTCGGCCGTCATTCGATTGTCATTCAGTTGTCATTCAGCTGGAAAACCGGAGACCGAAGTCCGAAGATCGAAGAAAAAAATTTCCGACTCCTGACCGTTTCTTTTAATTCTTTCATTCCTTCATTATCAAGAAATCCTTTTATCAGATCCAATATTAAGAACCATTTCAATGAGTGTCAAGAGGCTGTTTTTCAAAATGCTGTGTTATCGGTCGAATTTCTATGTTAGTGGTCAATTTATTTTGTTTGCGGTCGGAAAATTTTGTTTGCGGTATATGATCCGGTATCTTTTATGCCCTTTTCAAGCAAAACAGGGAAAACCTTATCTTCTTTTCTTCTTGAAACCTCTAACTGATGCCCGATGACGGTTAATTTTTTGCTGCTGCTTGAGAAACATTCCACCTTCTCGGAATTGACAAGATAATATTTGTGACACCGGATAAAATCATACTTTTTTAAAATTTGCTCCAGCGCTTTAAGAGATTTGCAAATCATTTTCTTGTCAAAACTTATTTCCCTGATCCTGTATATCAGTGAATAAGTATTATCTGATTCAATATATGCAATTTCTTTAAGAGGGATGCACTCCATTTTATGATTGTAACTAAAATGAATCATTTCGTTTCCGGGTGATTCTGACTATTGAATGACCATCGAATGACCATCGAATGACCATCGAATGACTATTGAATGACTATTGAATGACCATTGAATTGCTGTTCGATGGGAGGTGAATGTGGAGTGGGATTGATCTTTCTTATTCCATTTACACGGGCAAAGAGAGCCTCGAGCTTTGAAGTGGCCTCCTGTTCAATGATACGGGGTTCAGCGCCACTCCAGGAGAAGCGCACCGAGAGTGAAGATGAAGAAGAAGAGGGATTCAACTCCAGGTTAAAGGTAAAAGATTAGCGGTATCCCGCATAGAATTAGCAATATGAAAATAATTATTATAGTAAAGGATGGGAACCGAAGTTTCAATTCTAGTATATTTTAATGTTTTAAGTATTATCAAAAAAGATTAACATCACAAGCGAACTCTCTTGACATATTCAAATTTGTATCCATGAGAATTTATCCTGATATTTAGTGAGTTAAAATACGATTAATCTTCCTTTTTATACTTTCATCGAGATTTTTTCCCGCGACTATTATTTTATATTGTGAGTCTATTAAAAATAAGTTTTGTGTATTTAATACCTTTTGGTTGCTCTTTAGGAAAAGTGAAGTTGAGTCGATCAATGAAATTCCTTTAAACCCCATCTGTCCCAAGTAAGAATTAACCAATGCAGCATTTTTTGTTCCACTAACACTAATTATAGGCAAATCCGGGAAATCATTTGAAATTGCTAAAAGAGTACCAAAACAAATTGAACACTCACCAGAATGATAATAAACAACAATCTTTCCCTTTGTTTTTTGAGACTTTATCTGCTGCTGCAATGTAATTGGGAAATCTAATTTACCATAAGGTGCTTTGTTATTACAACTGATTAGAAACAGTATTTCAATGATTAGTATTAAAAAAACAGACTTCTTCATTTCAGAATTTCATTTAATGAATAAGATACTACCTCAGGATTATCATGTTCCCATTCAAGTAAATACAAAACCTTCCCAGCCCAATCAACATCTAATCCTAAAAAAGTAAAATCAAATTCTATCTTTCTTAAAGGATTTCCTTTCCAGTCAAAACAAAAAATCCGTTTTGGGGATATTTCAGAAATTGATGGTCGTTTCCGTTTTTCAGACTTATATCCAACATAACCTGTCCAAAATTCTTTTTCATTTGCTGCTACCATGCAGTATGTTAAATACCTAGGTTCTAAGTGCATCCCTCTACCAACTCCGACATTTTCATTTTTAGCCATCAGTTGAATCCCTATGGGGCCCTGAAACCGATTTATAAGTCCTTTGTCAATATCATATATTTCAAATACATCGGTTTGAGAGCATACTAATACAAATTTATTCCCAGCAGGGGATGCTGATATAAAGGATTGAAATATATTATTGTCCCCTTTCAACTCTTTACTATTTAACAAAGGAGGATAATCTCCCAATTTTCTAATGACCTTTCCTCTATTGTCTAAAAATGTCAATCGTTTTTCATCTCCAATTTTGCTCAAACATACAAATAGATCTTTATTTAATGGGAATAATCTATTGATCCCTTTTTCGCCAAGGTTAAACTCATCTGTGATCTGAAATTTTCGATTATTATCAGGTGTTAGTTTAATCATCTTCCCAAGAATGGGACAAAGAACATATACATCTTTATTCAGGATTTCTATTTCAAAAGCTTTAATCATTTCTCCTGGACCTTTACCTTGTTTTATGATTTCCTGTATTTTATTCCTTTTTAAATCTATTATTTTAACTAAACTAGCCCCTTCATCCGAGAATATTAAAAATGAATCAGGATGGAAACTAAGCCGCGTTGGTTTCCCAAGAAATAGACTGTCGTTCTTATACATTCTACCATCTGTCAAGTGAATTGTTTCCTTGAATGATTCCTCTGTAAAATCAGCGTCATCCTGCTTTGAGGTGGAACATGAGTAAAAAATACAGAAAAAAAATAATAAATTAATGATATCTAAATTTGTTGTCATAATGTATTTCTATATAATTTAATAATAGAGCCTGTAACAAAATTATTGAGACAGGCTCTGAATCCTTGATATTCCTTGAAATATTAAAAATATTGAATCCTCAAGAGATTAAAAAGATTCTTATCTAGGGCCAATAACGGTCAAAACAAGATAGAGGATATACTTCTCCTGGTCTTCCTACATATAATACACAAACATCATAAGGTCGAAAGTAACACCAAACGCTACAAAGCTCCCTATCAGTTTCTTCTTCTGCTTGGGCTACACTGAATAGATCTCTTAAAACAACACTACCAGCATGATTGGTCTTTGCTAAATTTACATTTAAACATAGCGCTGCTACCAAAGCCAGTGTTCCTAATCCAAATAAAATTTTCTTTTTCTTTTTCATTAATTTTTAAAATTTAAATTTAACTAAAATTGATTTTCCGACTTTATAACATATTTATCCTTGAATAATTCTTCTATAAAACATTTTGTCTTCTTTTTTCAGATCTAGTTTTGACTTTTAAAATAAATTTATCCATGTATTAACCCCCTAAATAGCTTGACAAAATTTGAAAAACAAATGACCATCGAATGACGATTGAATCTTCTGACCCTTTTTTTCAGTCATTAATTTTTAATCCTTTCATTCCTTCTTTATCCGGAAATCCTTTTATCAGACCCAAAATTAAGAACCATTTTAATTTGTGTCAAGAGGGGATTTAAATAATTCTTTGTGGATGGTAGTTATCTTTTGTAAATGGTAGTTTTATTTTGTAGATTGTCATTTTATTTTGTGGTTGCCCTTTATTTCCGTTAATCTTAAGTTTATTATTCCGGGTTTCAGTTTATTTCTGATCTCAATTCCTTTATCAGCTAATACCCATTTTACCAGATTCCATCTCATTTTGGAGACAGGAACACCCCATTTTGATATTATTACAAGTTTTTCCTTCGTACATAATGTTTCAATTTTTCTTGCATTAACCACCCATGAATTGTGACATCTTAAGAAATCATCTTCCTTCAAGTAATTTTCAATGAAGCAAAGAAAACAGGGAATTGTAACAGCTTTTATCCTGTCTTCAACAAAGACATCACTATAGCTTCCAGCTCCTTTTATGAAAAGAATTTTTTCAATGTCTATTGAAACAGGTGCCTGCTTCGCATTATAGTGAAGCTTCTTCCCTGCATAGCCTTTATTAAGAATTTGGTGCTCTTTATTCATTTTGATGTTATTGTTTTGGTTTGATACTTTTGGAAAATCTTTTTTACAGTTGCTTTGATCTCTTCTGTTGCCTCCGATTCAACTTTTACCTTTTTATTTAACACCTTCTTTGCCACCGCAACAGCTTTTTCTTCTTGCTCTGTCTCCTCATATAAAATCGCCAGCAAATACAACGGATATAGCTTGTGAGGTACCATGTATGATGCATGCAGGTAAGCCTCCTCTGCTTCTTTATACCTCTTTAATGCCTTACAGGCATCGCCCAGGGAACAGTATAACATCTCATCGCCTGTGTAATTCTTCGCTCTCTCATACATCGCAATGCTCTCTTCATACCTGCCGGCCAAAAGCAGCGCCTTGCCATAATACTGCAGGTAAGGACCGTTGTACTTCATGTGTTTGTAAACTTCCGAGAACGATCCGCACGACTCTTCGTAGCTGCCTATCTGATAAAGCATTACAGATTCGTCAAAGGCATAATAGGCTTTATACTGTTGCCTTGCCATGAAAAACAGGAGAACTGAAACAGGCAACAGGATAAAAAATGCTGCTGCTTTAATTAAGCCTCTTAAGACAGACGGACCTATTAAATTCTTAGCGGATATTTCTTTTACCCTGGATGATATAATCGATAACAACAGAAAGAAAATAATCAGAGTGGGGAGGGTGTAGAAGGGGAAGGAAATCAAAGCCATCACAAGCAATGAAACTAATGAAGGAATTAATATAGAAAAGGTCATTTGCCCTGCGGGCGTCATTTGCTTCGCGTCATTCGGCCTGCGGCCGTCATTGATTGTCATTAGCGCTTCGCGCGTCATTCGATTGTCATTGGCTCCCGTATTAATACCAAAACAAATTGAAGCTATAACAGCCAGGAACAGGAGTAAACCTATAAGTCCGAGTTCGGAGGCCATTTCTAGATATTCGTTGAAGCAATATTTGGTATTGCCGGCGGCCATTCCTTTTGGTCCGTCCATTTCCTCAGTATGAGATTTAAAATATTCAGCCTGCCAGTTGTTATACTCTGCTTCAAACCGGCCTGTACCATGTCCAAACAGGGGTTTTTCAACTATCTTACCAAGAGTAACTTCCCAAATTAACAGTTTGCCGGTCGATGAACCTTTTTTGAGATAGTAAAGTCCTGTAACCGACAGCGCTGTTATCAGTATCGCACAGGCAATAACAAACACTTTTCTGGCTGGTGAAGTTAACATCGCTCCAGCTTTCCTTAATAAACCATACCGGTAATTAAGCGCTACAGCCGATCCTGCCACTATTCCCAGCCATGATGCCCTGATCATCGTGGCCGGAAGAACCAGGATTATGGCAAGCAGCGTTATCAATGAAAGATACCTTGCTAATACCATGATAAAAATTCCCGGAGTTAAAGTAAGTCCCCGGAAGCGAGCTCTGAGCCCTAAGCTACTTTCTTCCCCTGCGCTCTGCGCCCTGCGCCCTGAGCTACTTTCTTCCCCTGCGCTCTGAGCCCTGAGCCCTGAGCTATTCAGCCAGACTCCTAATGCCATCGGAAAGACTGCAGCCAGATACAGTGCATAAGGCGCGGGATTAAAGAAAGAACCTGTAATCTTAAAATTTGAATTAAAGCTTTGCCTGAAACCGTATAGTTGCAACAAACCCCAAATTGCTTCAACAAGGCCTGTTAATAATATGATCCATATTATAAATCTGATAAGCTGATTATTAACCAATGTGCAGCTTTTGTTTTCAGTTTTTTCATTCCCTGTTGAGCTGCCTGCTAACGTGAATCTGATAATGAAATACATTATGACAAGTATGGTCCAGTTCAGAAATTTCTGATTATGCAGGATGGGAGTATAGGACGTAGTTAATGAACGGACAAAAAAATACAAATAAAAGAATAGCACAGACAAATCAACCAGGTTTATTCTTAAGCTGGTTATTCTTTTGACCAGGATTACAATTGAGGTAACAATAAACAAGACTGAAACTGATCCGTAAAACCATAGCTGTTTGGCGGTAATTAAACCATTATAAAGGTCATCCGAGTGCATGAAAGGTGTCAGCAGTATTAGCGGTAATAATAATAGTTTATTCTTCATTTCAATGGGGTAAATTATCCTGTAATGTTCTAATGAATGATTTTAAAAGATCTGTTTATCCTGAGTCCATCTTCCCCATTGGAGAACAGAACAATAAATGCCTTCCCCAGAATATTCTCTTCTGGAACAAAACCCCAGTAACGTGAATCGTTTGAATCGTGCCGGTTATCGCCCAGAAAGAAGTAATAATCTTTCTTAAAAGTATAAGCTGACGATATGACACCATTCAGAAAAAAATTTTCACCGTCTGTTGTAAGGATGCCCATTTCGTTTGAATTTATTACTTTACGGTAAAGGATGTAATTCTCTTCATTTAACGAGATCTCCATCCCTTCCGAAGGAACCACCAGGGGACCGAAGTTGTCAATTGACCATGGGAATCGATTGTCTTTAGGGAAGGTTTTATAAACAGTATCGGGTCTGTTTTTCTCAATAATAATTGAATCTATGAAATTGTGTTTTAATAACACTTTTGTCTGCTCATAAGTCAGAGCTGAACTAAAATAGTTTTTACCACCCCGGGTGTTGTGGTACATTTCCAAACCAAGGCTGTCGAATAGTGAAGTTGCCATGGCATAATCACTGAAAAGTATGCGGGAAATCAGCTTAATAGTTCCTTCTTCGGGGATTTCCCCGTGGTTGGCAAACACTTTCTCATCCCTGATCAGGATAGTATCTCCCGGGAGTCCCATGCAACGCTTTATCATAACTTCCCCGGATTTTTTTGGTGAATCAAAAACCACTACCTGGCCATGTTTTATTGATGAAAATCCCCTAAACCTTTTATACTCCCACCATACTGAATCAATTTTTGATCTGGATTTCCTGTTTAAGAAAAATCCAATATTAACCCACGGTATCTCAAAGGGTGATGACGGCATCTTCGGTCCATAGGAAAGCTTGCTCATTAAGACTTTATCTCCCCGCAAGATTGTATCTTCCATTGAAACAGAAGGGATAGCATAAATCTCCATCATAAATACGCGAATTCCAATTGAAAAGAGAATTATTGCACAAAAAAAGAACGGGTATGAAATCCACTTTGTTTTTCTGAACCGGACGATAGTTCCATTATCTGACACAGCTAACCAGTACAAAAAAGTGGTAATGGCGAAACCAATGACCAGCCAGAAAACGCTTGTAAATACTAACAATATGCTGATGGTGAATAAGAAAAGGAAGATTGCCTTGTGTATGCACTTCATTGTTATTAATGTTATTATTGTTTTACCAGTTGCGAAGAGCAAGTTCGTCGGGATCTTGCATGACTTAAATTACGGCGAAGCCACCGTCAGTCACATAGGTTTTTCGAACTTCACATATCACCAGTTGAACCAGAACTGACAATCCGACCATTTATATTTAAAACCAGGATCGCTCTCGCTTTTAAGCTGTCAAATCAATGAATCAGATATCAATTTTAAAATTGATAAAACGCCTTCTACAAGTGTCAAAAAGCCAGCAGCAGTATCCTGACATACAAGAAATACCGACTACAAGTAGTAATAAAAGAAGTCTATGTTTTAACATCAATAATTGTATGCAGACGCTTTTAAAGGAAAAGCATAATCAAAATTATAAAATAATTAACGGGATTTCAAATACCCCCCCCCCTCAATTTATAATGGTTCTAAATAAGACAAATGACGGTTTCCGCGATGAGTCTTTTGTGAGAAATTAAATTTGGATGGAAGTATTTCGCATGTCAATTTTTGTCATTCGCTTCTCAGGCCAATAAGTTTTTTAAAACATTCCATCCAAGCTTTTATAGTTTGTCATTATTTGAAAAGGTTGAAACAGAATCACGTTGGAAAAAAAGGAATGTGCTTGGCAGGGCGTATCTCTTCACTGGTAAGCGGACAAGTTAGCTTACAAAAACTATTAAATAGGTTTTTAGACAGTTTCAAAGGTAGGATTTGTCATGTCATGATAAAGTTTTCTTGTTGGCAAAGTTCTGGTAGATGAGCTGTGGATTCGGTGTCATGATAAAGTTGTCTTGGTTGTATGTTACAGGTGGCAGATGAGCAGGAGTTGCCACTTCATGATAAATAGATATAGATGGCGAAGTCCGGGCAGGCAAAAAAGCATGTGTTTTGCAGCGACGGGACGGTTGCAGGGATGGGCTGCAAAACTCTTGCGCGCGGGCTGGCAAAGTCCTGGTATACAGTGAGTAAGGTGCAAATTTGCCTTGCAGCTAACGGCCCGGCAATATGGGGAGGTTGTGTTACCCGACGCAAGCACCGGTCACGTCCTGTGTTCTTTAGCCAGAAAGCTGTCACGGTGCAAGGAGGGTATGGCGTGGTTTTTGCCATCCGGGTACAAATTTTATTAAACATTACGCGTGTCGCGATACAAGTTTAATCGGAGCCAGGAAACTGTCACGTTACAGGATTTTTGTTGGGGGCACTTGCGCAGTGTCGCGGTACAAGTTTGGTCGGAGCCAGAAATCTGTCACGGTGCAGGATTTACATTGCGGGTAGGTGCGCGTGTCCGGGTGCAAGTTTTAGAAGGATTTGTCATGGGAGCAGGGTGCTGCAAAAACCATGACAAACAACTTACCCATATTGTCCGTGTTAGCTTTAGCTGTTTGTTAAATCCATTTCAAAACTGTCCCGATTATAGGATGAAAAATAAAAGAGAAAATGTACAGATACGAATCTCAAGAAATTAGTTGACTTTTCTGATCTTTTTTGGGTTCTGTCTGGTGTCAAAAACTATTGCAATATTTACTATATTGAAATCATAGTCAATCCAGTAAATAATCTTGTAGTTTTTCACAATTACAAATCGGAATTCTTGATGTCGGTCCGCAAGTAAATCTTCCTTTCGTCCAGATTTTGGATTATTTTCAAGAATTATAGTCGCATCTATTATTTTCTGAACAAGTCTTTGAGCAATGTTCGGACTTGCTTTAATCAAATGATAATCAAAGATGTCTTTAAGCTGGTTGATAGCGAAATCAGTCCAGAGAATCTTGAAGACTATTTCCATTTTTTAACGGATTCTTTTAATTCTCGAGCGCTAACAACATTCCCTTGATTTGCATCTTCAATAGATTTATCAATCATTTTATTGAAGTTATCAATACTCAAAGGTTTGAGATTAGCCTCATAATCCTTAGCTTTATCTTCAAGGAGAATTTTCTCAAGCTTGTTAATTAGTTTAATATTTCGAAGTCGCAAGAATTCTTGGACAAAATTTATCTTTCTAGTTTGAATATCCATCTCTACTTATTTTATCACAAAGTTAATACTTAAAAGGATAGACAATATCATTTCACAAGAAGGTATTTATTATAAAGTTTCTATCATGGTGGCAGGGAGTCTTATGATATCCGAGCAGTTTTCTCAGGTAATTGTC
>JALONF010000311.1 GCA_025455085.1 Ignavibacteriaceae bacterium | reverse complement strand
CAAATCAGCCTTCCGGACTGCTTCACGGGAACGTTCTATCCCTTCTTTCTCAATAATATCCACTGAAGCACGTAAACCAGCCGTATCATAAAGTCTGAATAAGAATCCATCAATTGAAATTTCCTCTCTGATGGTGTCCCTAGTTGTTCCTGGAATTTCACTAACAATCGCCCTGGATTCTTTCAATAAACAGTTTAATAATGACGATTTTCCAACATTGGGTTCACCAACTATTGCTACATTTATACCATCACGCATCAATCGACCAAATGAATATGAACCTAATAAAATATCAACTTCTCTCAGAATTTCGTCAACATTCTCTATTAGTTGAGTCCTTTTAATAAACTCAATGTCTTCTTCAGCAAAATCCAGCTCCAGCTCAACAGAAGAAGAAATTTCAATCAGCCTTTTCCTCAGGAAAATTACTTTCGACGATAGCAATCCATCAAGTTGATTTCTAGAACCTCTTAGGGATACAGCAGTTCTCGAATTAATCAGGTCTGCAACGGCTTCGGCTTGAGAAAGATCAATTTTGCCATTTAAGAATGCTCTCTTTGTAAATTCACCTGGCTCTGCAAGACGAACGTCTGAACTATTTAGAATCGACGATATTATTTTCTGAACAATTAGAGGACTGCCGTGAGAACTTATTTCCACGCTATCCTCTCCGGTATATGAGTTAGGTGCTTTGAAAACTGATATCAATATATCATCAATTACTTCCTCATTTTCAACAATATTTCCATAATGTACTGTGTGTGATTTAGCCTCTATAATTCGTTGCTTTCCTAAAAATACTTTATCTGCAGCTTTAAAGGATTCGGGTCCACTTAACCTAATAATGGATATTGCACCGACGCCAGGTGGTGTTGCGAGTGCGATAATCGTATCTTCTTTAAATTCAGTCTTCATATACTATAAAAAAAAGCGGGCGCAAACTTAGTTATTTATTAGAATATTATCAATTTTCACTATAAGATCGTGACAAGGTGTTTGTTCTTTCGGATATGCAATTATGGCATACAATATCTGGCATTATGCTTATAATATTGAATACTCTTCTGATAGTCTGCCAAAAAGGTCATACTGATCACCCAAAAGAGTAATTTCTCTAACATATTATATTTCAATAAGTTATGATTATTAAAGTAAAATGGCACGACGGTTGTTTAATTTAAGAAAAATTCAAACGCAATAAGTAAATAATCACAAAATAATATAAGGAGTAATTAAAATGGCTATAATTAGATTTAATCCAGTGCGTGACCTCTTGAATGTGGAGAGAGAATTCAACAGAATGTTCAGGACTTTTGATGAACGTTTTGGTCTTTCAAAAAAAGAAGATTCTGAAAACGGTTATGAGAATGCAGTATGGATGCCGCTAACAGATATCTTTGAAGATAAAGATAATTACATAATTAAAGCTGATCTTCCCGGATTAAAAAAAGATGACGTGAAGATCTCTTTTGCTGATGGTCAATTAAGTATTAGTGGTGAGAGAGTTCAGGAACAGGAATCGAAAGATGCAAAGTGCCATCGAATTGAGAGAACATATGGCAAGTATTACAGATCTTTCAATCTTCCAAATGAGATTAAAGAAGATAAGATCAAAGCAGAGTTCAAGGATGGTCAATTGACAATTACTATTCCAAAAGCAGAAGAAGTAAAACCAAAAGAGATCGAGATAAAAGTTAACTAATAGATGATCACGTATGTTAATGGAAAGGGTGATTTATGATCACCCTTTTTATTTTAATAAGCAATCAAAAAATAATTTTGTCCTTACAATGGAATTCAAAGACTACTACAAAATACTTGGCGTTGAAAAAATAGCCACTAAAGAAGAGATAAGTAAAGCTTTCAGAAAGCTAGCGGTGAAATATCATCCGGATAAAAATCCTAACAACAAAGCTGCCGAAGAAAAGTTTAAAGAAATAACCGAGGCTAATGAAGTACTTAGTGATCCTGAGAAAAGAAAAAAGTATGATGCGCTCGGCGCCAACTGGAATCAGTATCAATCAAGCGGCGGTGGATTCGAAGATTTCTTTTCTCAATTTGGCGGTGCAAGAAGAGGAAGCGGGACCACTTATGAATTCTCCAGCAACCTTGGTGATATGTTCGGCAATATGGGTGGGTTCTCTGATTTCTTTGAATCATTCTTTGGGGGTAGAGAAAAAAGCTCAGGCTCGGGCTTTGGTTCACGGGGATTTCAAAATCAGCCGACTGGAGTTGATGTTGAAGCCGATCTGCACATATCTCTTGAAGATGCCTTTAATGGTAGTGAAAGACAGATTAGTATTGATGGTAAAAAGTTAAAAATACAAATCCATCCGGGAACATCTGATGGACAGAAGCTAAGGCTGAAAGGATTGGGAAGATCTTCGGTGCAGGGTGGTACTAAGGGAGATCTCTTTTTAAATATTCACATTCTTCAACATCCGTTTTATGAAATTAAGGATGATGAACTTTTCTATAATCTGGATGTTGATTTATACACTGCAGTTCTCGGAGGGAAAGAAGAAATTAAAACTCTTGATGGCAAGAAAATCAACATAAACATTCCCGAAGGAACTGAATCAGAAAAAATATTAAGACTAAAAAATCTAGGTTTAAGAAATGCTAATGAAAGGGGTGACTTGTTCGTAAAGGTACATGTTACGATACCAAAAAATTTATCTGAAAAGGAAAAGAAATTATTTAAAGAATTATCAAAGCTTAGGAAAGATTAAGGAAGAAATAGGAAAAGATTATGTCATTTAATTTTAATAGACTAACAGTAAAGGCACAGGAAATTGTTCAAACAGCAATTGAGATTGCACAGAACTACAATAACCAGATTGTAGAACCTCAGCACCTCCTTGCTGCAATTGCGCAAGAAACCGGTAATGTTGCCGAATCAATTATTAAAAAAACCGGCGGCAATTTCAGTGCGGTTAAGATAAAAATAAACCAGTTACTTGAATCATTACCCAAAGTGAGTGGAACCGGATTAGGCAATCAGCAGATGAGTCAGAATCTTGCAAAACTTTTTGATATTGCTGCAGATGAATCACGCAATCTGAAAGACGAATATGTTTCAACCGAACATCTTCTACTGGCACTTTCAAATGATAAAGGTAAAGCCGGGCAGCTTCTTCGCGAGATCTGTTCGGGGAACACAAAGAGTAACCTCACAAAATCCGGAAGATACTTATCAATCGCTTGAAAAGTATGGAAGGGATTTGAATGATCTCGTCAAGCAGGGGAAACTCGATCCTGTTATTGGAAGAGATGAGGAGATACGAAGGGTTCTTCAAGTGCTTTCAAGAAGAACAAAAAATAATCCAGTACTAATTGGAGAACCTGGAGTAGGGAAGACTGCTATTGCAGAAGGAATAGCACACAGAATTGTTTCCGGTGATGTCCCCGAATCTCTGAAGTCAAAAAGAATCGTTGCTCTTGATATGGGAGCTCTAATTGCAGGCACTCAATTCCGCGGACAATTTGAAGAAAGGCTAAAAGCAGTAATTAAAGAAGTCCAGCAGTCAAATGGAGAAATTATTCTTTTTGTTGATGAGCTTCATACACTTGTTGGTGCGGGTGCAACCCAAGGCGCAATGGATGCTGCAAATATTTTGAAGCCAGCATTAGCTCGTGGTGAATTGCATGCAATTGGTGCAACAACTCTTGATGAATACAAAAAGCACATCGAAAAAGATGCTGCTCTCGAAAGACGTTTTCAACCTGTTCTTGTTGACGAACCGTCCGAGGAAGATACGATTTCAATTCTTCGGGGACTTAAAGAACGCTACGAAGTTCATCACGGAGTCAGAATAACTGATGGTGCAATTGTAGCAGCAACTCAACTTTCCGAAAGATATATTACAGACAGATTTTTACCTGACAAGGCAATTGATTTGATTGATGAGGCCGCATCAAAATTGAGAATTGAAATTGATTCGATGCCCGAAGAGCTTGATACACTTGAGCGAAAAGTTAAGCAACTTGAAATTGAACGAGAGGCTTTGAAACGAGAAAAAGATGATGCCTCAATTAAAAGACTTGAAGAGCTTGGACAGGAACTTAATGAATTGAATTCGGAACGTATGCAGCTTCGTTTACACTGGGATTTGGAGAAAGATAAGATTCAAAAAATTCGAACTATGAAAAGTGAAATTGAAAATCTTAAACTTGAAGCTGAACGTTATGAGCGCGAAGGTAATCTCGGCAAGGTAGCTGAAATCCGTTATGGTAAAATCACCAATCTCGAAAAGCAGCTAAAAGAAGAAACCAAAAAACTTGCCGATGCACAAAAGGATAAAAAGATGTTGAAGGAAGAAGTCGATGCTGAGGATATCGCAGAGATAATTTCTAAGTGGACTGGAATTCCCGTTAGTAAAATGCTTGAAAGCGAACGAAGTAAACTTTTAAAATTAGAGGATGAACTTCACCATCGTGTGGTTGGCCAGGATGAAGCAGTTAACGCGGTTGCAAATGCGATTCGTCGTTCACGTTCGGGATTGCAGGATGTAAACAGACCAATTGGTTCATTCATATTTCTCGGAACTACAGGTGTCGGCAAAACCGAGCTTGCACGAGCGCTTGCTGAAGTATTGTTCGATGATGAACACGCAATGATACGAATTGATATGAGCGAGTATATGGAAAAGTTTTCTGTATCAAGATTAATTGGCGCACCTCCCGGATATGTTGGCTACGAAGAGGGTGGACAGTTAACAGAATCTGTCCGTAGAAGACCTTACTCTGTTGTATTGCTTGATGAAATTGAAAAGGCTCATCCCGATGTATTCAATGTTCTTCTGCAGGTTCTTGATGACGGAAGATTAACTGATAACCAGGGACGTACAGTTAATTTTAAAAATACAATTATCATTATGACTTCAAATATCGGTTCGCATTACATACAGGATAAGCTTGAATTATTTAATGAAAATAATGTTGAGCCGCTGATGGGTGAGCTTCGCCAGCAACTGCACGAACTTCTGAGAAAAACAATTCGTCCCGAATTCTTAAACAGGATTGATGAAATTGTTCTCTTCAAACCATTACTGAAATCTGAAATAAGAAAGATTGTTGACATACAACTCGAGCGTGTTCAGAAGATGCTGAAGGATAAAGAAATTACTCTTGATGTTTGCGATGAAGCAAAAGATTGGCTTGCACAGCTTGGCTACGATGTAACTTATGGTGCACGACCCTTAAAGAGAGTAATACAAAAATATCTGGTTAATCCTCTTTCTCAGGAACTGCTTGCTGGAAATTTTGTAAACCCTGAGCTGTCATCCTGAGCTGTCATCCTGAGCTTGTCGAAGGATGAAGGTGAAATAACAAATTAATCCAAACCGCAGGAGAAAATCTTCTGCGGTTTTATATTTTAAACCATTGTTTTCTTTGGAAAGAATTGGGAAGTTTGAGAAGTATAACAATTTTTTAGGGGATTTGATTTCAAAACAATGTTAGTGGAATAATACTATGATAGAAAAAGATGACTGGCGACTCAATAATCAAGAAAAATATTTGGTTGGTGTGACCTTAGTTCGAAGGCTGTATAGACAGAATCCATATAATCCAGAATGGGACCACGATCACTGCGAGTTCTGTTTGGCAAAATTCAGTTTAGATACTAGAATTAAAGATGCATTACTGTCAGGTTATGCTACAACTGATGATTATCGTTGGATCTGTCAAACTTGTTTTGAAGATTTCAAAGAAATGTTCAAATGGAAAGTTATTGACTCACCAGAAGTAAGTTAAAGAACAAATTCTTTCTACTCCCGTTGTTTTCTTTGGGAAGAATAGGGAAGTTAAGTCTCTAAATAAATTGTATGCAATAAAAAATTTAATGAGAGTTTTAAGTGTATGGATATCAGCATAGAAGAATGGGAGTTAATGTCATTTTTTGAAGTTGAGCCCAAGAAATTGGATAAAGATGTTATTTGGTTTTACAATTTCAATGAATACAAAATATCAAACGGTGACTTTGAATTGATATTTTCAATTGAACCTTGTTCTGCGGATGTTTTTATTTTACTGAAAAGAAATGAAACAATATCTTATCAATTACACGCAAGGTATATTCAGGATATTCGTTTGATAAAAGATAAAAGAGGAGAAATGCTTGAGATTATAATAAACTCTCGGGACAGAATTTTACTTAAGATTAATCCTGACATTGTAATACTGCAACAAGCTGACAACTCACCCTGAAATGCAAAAAATGAATTGTGCGATTCTCCGTTGTTTTCTTTAGGAAGAATGGGGAAGTTTGAGTACATAGAAAATCAAGACAGTTATAAAAAATATTTGAGGGTTAAAATGAGAATCCTACAATTAGTATTATTTAGTATAGGAGTTCTGGCTTTCCTTTCAGCTGCATTTTTTATTGGCACAGACGATGGCAATTCGCTCTGGAAGATTGGTATCGCAATGCTACTGCTGGATGTCGTCTGCATTCAGTTATGGCCGGCAAAGCCGAAACATAATTAAGCTGCAAACTAATATCATCTGTATAAGCATTCGTAGGGACACAAAATTTTGTCTCCCTGCGAAAAACAAAATATTAATATTCCCTCCCCTTGTTTTCTTTGGTAAAAATGGGGACTTCAAATAGAAAGATGAGTAAGTAAAATATGTTTCTTACCGACAAAATAAAAAATGACTTAAGAGAAAGCAGAATAAACTGGAAAGTTGCTTTGATAATGATTCCAGTCACATTTCTAACATATCTTTTTCACGAGTTTGGGCATTGGCTTGTTGGTGAATTGTTAGGAAATAAAATGCTCTATAGTTTAAATAATGTTACCACTGCCAGTGAAAAGTACCTTCACGAAACTGATGCCTTGTTTAGTTCTATGGGCGGTCCTGCTTTTACAATTCTTCAGGCAATTATTTTTTTGATAGTTATAGAAAAAACAAAATCAATTTATGCTTACCCGGTTGTTTTCTTTGCCG
>JALONF010000310.1 GCA_025455085.1 Ignavibacteriaceae bacterium | reverse complement strand
ATTGAGCATCAATAAGAAGAATGCCCAAATAAATTTGATTAACTCTCTCTTTAACCTTTATTAATTCGATTTCAATTTTCTGGTCATCAATTTCATTTATGGATTCCTGAATGCCCGCCTGCGAACTCATTATTCCGCCATCATAAATAGTCTGAGTAACATCCACCGCAAATTTGTATTGATCTTTTGTTAATCTTTCAATTACAACTCCGGGCAGAGGCATCGGAACCTCTGTTACATCAGATTGATAAGTTGCTTGCCCGAGAAGAGTAATCTGTGGAAAATATCCGTTCCAAACATTGCTGACGCTGTAATCTTTAGTTCTATTAATGTAATCTTTCTGTTTGATAAGCGGATAATTTATTCTTGCCTTCTCATAGCAATCCTCAAGAGTAAGCTGTGTCTGAGGGGAGATGAACTCCGTACTAATTAGTAGCAGAGATATAAATAGTAATCTTTTCATAATCATATCTTATTAATTGTTTGATTAAAAATTTTCTTTCCTTTATCTGTAACAATTCCGCCGATAACTATTTTAAATGCAAACCGTGCTGCTTCGATAATTGAAAAATTGTGATTAAGAATAAAGTCAGGATTTACAATATTTCTTACTGAAGCAACAAGCACATTCATTATGATTGAAGTTGGATAATCAATGAATAATCCTTCAGCTTTACCCTGATCTATCACTTTGGTAATATTTCCAAACATCATCTTTGTTCTGAAACTATCAATATCATTCCAGAGATTTGGAAAATACTTTCTCATTTCATCCATTCTTTTAGGTGATATTTTTTCAGAAGCTTTCGCCAGAATACCTATGAGTTCAGCGAGTTTTTCAATTGCATTCTTATCACTATTAAGTGCTGGCACAATTTTGTTCTTCATACTATTCATAAAATGTTTTGCAATTGCCATCACAAGATCTTCTTTTGAAGGAAAGAATTTGTAGATAGTTTTTTTACTCATCCCGAGTTCAGAAGCAACATCATCCATAGTTGTTCTGTAAAATCCTTCTTTGAATAATTTATCTTCTATTTGCTCGATTATTTTTGTTTGATCATCCATTTGTTCTCCTGGAAACTATTTTCGTTTTTCTGGTTTCCAACATAAGCAATGGAAACTCATTTGTCAAGTGATAGTTTCCATATGTGCGATTTATCACCAAAAATGAAGGCTTGATAATCAAATTCGTATTAACTAACATTCATTTCAAAAAAAGAGGAAACTATGAAGCAGTATCTTATTATGATTTTAGTATTTGGATATTTAGGAATATCCAATTTATCCGCTCAATCAAAAACAGAAGATGATATGAATCTTGCATACCAGAATGCCAAGAAAGGAATTTACTGGGCTCTATCAAATATTCCAGGGAAAAAAGCTACTTTAGATAATGATTTAATTGCAGAAGACAAACTATATGCATCAGTCAAGATCAGTAAAGAAGTTCAAGGGGTAAGAGTAAATTCAGTTGGTTACTATCAGACTAATCAAGTTGAAATTACGATTTATAAATCTTTTGACAGTTTGAAAGCAGAGGGATATAATGTCCCGATCAGCGGTTGGGGAGAGAATTAAATTTGATTAATTCTTGTTAAACTTAGCTTCTAACTCGAGAGCATAAGATGCAGCAAGTGCCTGAACATCTTCTTCCTTACTTAGAAGATCCTGAAGTGTGAATCTACTCAACACACTATCCAGAACATTTTGAACAGTTTTCCACACAGAACGGATACTGCAGTCAATTGAATTTGTGCAGATGTTTTCCATTCCCGCATGAAGATCACAGAAATTGGATTCATAAAGTTTTCCGCCAAGTGCAGTCAGAACATCATTAATAATTATTCTGTCTGCCGACTGGCTTAATTTATAGCCGCCGGTCTGTCCTCTTGCACTATCGATAAAACCAGCCAGTCTTAAAGCTCTTAAAATCTTTGCAGTGTTTGCTGATGAAAGACCTTCAACTTCGCTAAGTTCAGGTATAGTTAGCCCATTTGGAGAATCACTCTTTGCAATTCTCAACATGAGTCTTAAACCATATTCTTCTTGTGTGCTAAATTTCATTGAGACATCCTGAACTTGATTCAGGATCTCCTATCGCTATTCGAATGAGATGCCGAAATAAATTCGGCATTATTAATTCTTCTTGAGTACTAAATTTCATAATTTTAATTGTTACAAGTCACCCTTCGACAAGCTCAGGGTGACAGTTTTTTCTGTGTCATACTGAGCTTGTCGAAGTATGACACACTGATAACTATCCCTGATACAAAGGAATTTTTGAACCACACTGTTTTGCGTACATAACTTTCGCAAAATGTTCTGCAGGAATCGAAGGGCCTTGCTTTGAGCAATGCGCGTTAAAAATTTCTCTCCAGTATTCAGAAATCTGTTGTGGCATATTTCCTTCAATTTCGTGTCTGTGCATGAAGTGAATTAGTTTGCCATTCTTAAACAAAGCAGCACTTGGGGAAGATGGGGGAATCTTACCAATTAACTCTCTTGTTTTATCAACAGCATCGCGTTCCTGACCTGCAAAAACTGTGTAGAGTTTATCCGGAATAATTTCACTCTGTAATGCAAGAGAAATTCCTGGTCTTGCACTTCCTGCAGCACATCCACAGACTGAATTTATCAGAACAAATACAGTTTCATTGTTATTTAATTTTATGGTATTCTCTACTTCTTCCGGTGTTAACAATTCGGTAAAGCCAACAGCAACGAGTTCATCTCTCATCGGCTGAACTGAATTCTGATCATACATTGGCGGTCTTGAACTTATATTGAACATTTTATATCCTCTTTTATTTTAGTTTAACATACTTTGTCATTCCTGCGAAAGCAGGAATCTATAAAATTGGATTCCGTGTCTCGCTATGCTCGCACGGAATGACAATGGGTATTACATAAATCCCAACTCAACTTTTGCAACTTCTGACATCATATCCTTGTCCCACGGTGGGCTCCAAACCAATTCTATTTTAGCATCATTTACTTCGGGAATTGATTTAATTTTTGCCTCCACTTCAGGAGGAAGCGAACCTGCAACAGGACAAGCAGGTGATGTTAAAGTCATTTTAATTTTAACATTTGCTATGTCATCGATTGCGATTTCATAAATCAAACCAAGCTCGAAAATATCTACGGGGATCTCCGGATCGTAGCAAGTCTTTAATGTTTGAATTATTTTTTCTTCTAGTTGTTGCTTATTTAATTCTGCCATAGTTTTTTAAAAATTTTGTCACACTATGCTTGTCGAAGTGTGAATTTATCCATTCAT
>JALONF010000309.1 GCA_025455085.1 Ignavibacteriaceae bacterium | reverse complement strand
ACCTGATCGAGAACACGCATTTGCAAAATCGGATCTATGTTACCGAGACAGATATATCTGGATTTTTTATAATTCTTGGGAAGAACGGGATTGAAATTTTCGAATGCATTTAAATCAGTAAACAGGGTGTCGCGGATGTTCAAATCATAATGGTACTTTCCTCCCCACCGAAAAGTTTTTTCTCCCTTTATAATCTGCAGTCCTTCGAGATCAACATTATGCTGCTCAAGCATTTCAATATATGGTTTGGGAAAATCATCACCGACAACACCAACTAATTCAACTGGGGCGGAGAAATAACTTGCAGCCAGCGATATAAAAGTTGCCGACCCACCAAGTGCGTCATCAACTTTATCGAATGGGGTTTCAACTGAATCTAATGCAACTGATCCAACTACTAGTAAACTCAAAATATTCCCTTCAATCAAATTAAAAAATTAATTCAAAAATACTTAAAAGTAGCCTGACTCCACAATAAATACTCGTTGAAGCAACAAATAACAAATTATAAAACTCAAATAAATTCCAATTTCAAAATATCAACTATCAAACTATTTTGTTTTGAAATTTGAGATTTGGGTTTGATTATTATTTGTTATTTGATATTTGCTATTTGAGATTTAATGCAAATCTATTTCAACAAAATGAAAGAAACTCTTTTCGTTCAGGAAATAATCTTCAATTATTTGAACCGCTTTTCTCTGCCCTTCCCAGGCAAGTAATATTTGAGCAGCAGATTTATCTACCCAACGATATTCTGTATGCTCCTTGCTCAAATTGATTTCATCTTTATCAACTCTCGCAGCAAACACAGGAATCAGGCAGATGTATTCATCCCTCGGTTCGTAAAAAGAATTTACTGTAGGTGCAACCCAAAGTTGAACGGGAACCAATCCGGTCTCTTCTTTAATTTCTCTCATAGCTGTTTGATGTGCTCTTTCATCGGGTTTTATTTTTCCTGTTACCATTTGCCATAATCCCGGATACGGCTGTCCCTCTGATCTTTTCAGAAGAAGAAATTGGATTCCCTTTTCAGTCTCTCTGAAAATGTGGGCTTCTATCAGATTTGAAATTATTTTCATATTCTTTTTTTTCTGTTTAATATATTTTAAATGTCAATTTAATTCCATTGTTCATTATAAATTGTAAATTATAAATTAAAAATACGCTCTCGCTTCTGCCCGTGCCGTATGAACAACCCGACCTTGCCCCTGCCACCGCCCGTCATAGCTCAGTGTTGTCTGCAGAAAAGAAGCTACGCGATAGTCAAAGTTTAATCTCCAGTAATAATTTTTTCCCAGCTGATTACCATTTAACATCTCAAAAGGAATAATATTTTCCAAAGTGTTTGCGATTAGTTCCGTGCGTTCAACTTCTACTCTTAATCTTCCCGTCTGTGCAAATGAAAGATTTAATCTGAGAAGCTGTGAATTTAAATCAATAACTGTAGGTGAAGTCGGGAAAGAATCTTCGCTTTTTCCTACTTTCAATTTAAAGCCCACTTCAACAATGCTAATGGGACGGTAAGAGAAATCTGTTGTAAAATTATTATCCAATATTTGCCTGTTTCGTGTTGATGGCTGTGGAGCTGAAACATCATCTGTTGTATTAACAATATCTGTTTGATTGCTTATCTCTTTAATCAATCTGAATCTTATCCTCAGGCTTCTTTCCCTGTTATAAGCATTTTCAATTCCTGTGTTAAACTCACTCATAGCAAATCTCTGTGAGTACCTGAACCTGAATGAAAGATCCTGCCTATTCTCGTTAATAAAAACATCCTGTGTGAACAGGTTTGCACCCCGGATTGTAACGCCTTCCTGCTGAAAATAATTTAGTTGAAGTAAATAAATTTTTGATAGATCTGTTTCTTTTGTAATTTCTTCAATTCGCCATGAAGTTTCAGTTGACAAAGGCTCGAGCACAGAACCAATGAAAGTTTTGTTATCAAAGATATCGGCGTATTGAATTTTCCAGCGTGTATTCGTCTTCAGATTTATTACAGGGAAAAGTTCATCTGTAGGAATTGTGATGAGAACATAATCCCCTTCAAAAAGCGTGGGTTCAAATTCACTTGCATCTGCAATACCATTACCATTTAGATCACCAAGATATTTATAATTACCTGTCCCCTGTTCAACCCTTATATAAACTTTTTCGAGCCTTGCCTGTTTTTCAGTCGACACTTCATAGAAAAGATCCCCATTTATAATTTTCTCCCAGAAAAGAAATTTAGACTGGGATCTGATAAGAAGCTGCTCGGTATCAAGATTTAACGTATCTAAATAATCTTTATTCCTTATAGTAAGATTAAGAGAGGTTGAAACTTCTTCTATTCCGCGATAAGCTAAATCATAAATCTGTGCCCGTGCAATAGATTCTTTTTGCATCAATCCGCGCAGAGGAAGGAAATCATCTCTGCGTGAGTATTTTGCTGTAAAACTTATTCCGTCAATCTCAAGTAATTGAATGTAAGGATTCAGTTCATAATATTCGAAACTTCCATCAAGCAAAGAATCTTTTTCTGAACTAAAGTTTCTCTTATCTTCTGCAAGAATATTAAAGCCAGGTTTAATTAATTCCCAGAATATATAATGTGCATCTGCAGCATGTCGCCACCAATTACTTTTTGTGTTTTGGTTTCTTGTGTCAACATAATCAAGATTATATAAAGCGTTATAGTTTTGTTTATCAGAAAATCTAATTGTGTTATTGTACCTGTTAGATTTAAATGAATCACCTCTTTTCAAAAATCCGGCAAGTGAAGTGATATTTAATTCCTCAATTGGAATCAGGTTTAACCTTGCTTCTCTAAACTGCTCATCTTCCTGCGTTGATGAACCGGAGGTATTGTAAATCCTGTCAAACTCAACTTCGTTAAATCTATCTGTTGAAGTAAATTTTTTATTTATAAATCTCTCCTTGTAAGAGAAGCCTGCTTTACCCAGACTCAATGAACCAAGACTAATATTACTTGGAAGAATCCGCAGCGAGATATTCGCCGCATAGCCGTAGTTATCACCATCATCCAAAGTCGAGAATCTGTTTTTATCCCAAAGGCTTCCGGCATACTCCAAATCCAACTGAACATTTTCAAAAGGATTGATCGAAGTAGTCAGGTTGCCAAGCTGTTTAAGCTGAGGCAGAGGAAGAAAAATTATTGGCAGGTATCCGCCCTGTTTAACGCCGGCGAATTTAAATTGACCTAAAGCTTCGCGGTTATAATCACCATTACCTTCACCCACATAGCTGAAGGACACATTAAAGACAGCAAGTGAATCACCTGGAT
>JALONF010000308.1 GCA_025455085.1 Ignavibacteriaceae bacterium | reverse complement strand
TAGGTATTAAATGACAAACAGCAGTACAAACGTTCATAAGAAATTGTCTGACAAGGTGCTTGATTTTATTGAGAAATCAGGAAACCTGCTTCCTGATCCAGCGATGATGTTTTTCTTCTGCCTTGTTCTTGTGTGGATTTTATCGGCAATATTTTCAAATTTTTCTTTTACCGAAATTGATCCCAGAACCGGTACACCATTGTTAGTTAACAACCTGCTTGAAGGAAAAAACCTGGCAAAGTTTCTTTCGCAGATGGTTTCAACATTTGTGAACTTTGTACCGCTTGGAGTTGTGCTTGTTGCAATTCTTGGAGTGGGGGTTGCAGAAAATTCCGGGTTCGTTAGCACTGGCTTAAAACTCTTACTTCGTGTTACTCCTAAAAAGCTGTTAACACCGATGCTTATTGTGTTGAGTATAGCGAGTCACTCAGCAATTGATGCAGGATACATAGTTATGGTTCCATTGGGTGCTGTTATCTTCTATGCTGCAGGAAGACATCCTCTTGCTGGTATGGCTGCTGCAATTGCAGGAACTGCGGGAGGATTCAGTGCCAATTTTGTTCCGTCTGCTCTGGATGCAATGCTTCAAGGCTTTACACAAACTGCTGCAAACATAATCGATCCGGAAAAAACAGTGAACATTCTAAGTAACTATTATTTTACCTCTTCATCAACAATTCTGATTGTGGCAATTGGATGGTTCTTAACTGATAAAATTGTTGAGCCAAGATTAGCTAAAATAAAACTTAATGATGAAATTGAGTCTGACAGTATTGATAACATTGAACCAAAGCAAAAAAGAGCATTCTACTTTGCATCAGGAAGTGTAATAATATTATTAGCAGGTTTGGTTGTTGCTCTGCTACCCGGTGATTCACCTCTCAGAGATACGCAGGGACAAATAACATCATTCACTGCTCCAATAATGCAGTCAATCGTACCAATTATTTTTATTCTGTTTGTCGTGCCCGGAATTATTTATGGCTACATGGTTGGTAAGTTCAAAAAGACAAAAGATGTTGTAGATTCAATGACCAAGTCGATGGAAGGAATGGCGTATTATGTTGTGATTTCATTCTTTGCTGCTCTGTTCATTGATGCATTCGGTAAATCTAACCTTGGAGCTTTGCTCGCTCTCAAAGGCGCAACGATCCTGAATGATTTAGCCGTTCCTGGTGTAGTGACTGTTGTAAGCATTGTATTCTTAACAGCATTCATAAATATGTTCGTCGGATCAGCATCAGCTAAGTGGGCGTTGCTTTCCCCAATTTTTGTTCCGATGTTAATGCAGCTTGGATTATCGCCTGAATTAACTCAGGCAGCTTACAGAGTTGGTGACTCTGCAACAAATATAATTACGCCACTCAATCCCTACCTTCCATTATTTGTTGTGTTTGCAAAAAGATATGTTAAGAGCACAGGAATCGGGACAATAATTTCGATGATGTTTCCGTACTCAATTTCATTTCTTGTTTTATGGACTTTGTTCCTGATTCTTTTCTGGATGGTTGGATTACCGCTTGGGATAGAGGCAAGCTATGTATATCCCTAAAATGATTTTGGATAGATTCTGATTTTGAATATTCAATTGCTTATATATCATTATACAGCTAATTTTATGTAGCAATGCAAATAAATATTTCTGGTATATGCAACAGGGAACGGAACTTTCTGCCGAAGATAAATATCAGCTCTTAAGAGATATTTCTTTTAAAATAAAAGATACACTTGATCTGAATCTAATTCTGAATCATTTACTTGATTCCTTGAAATCTGTTATTGATTATAATGCTGCAGGAATTTTTGTTTTAAGTAAAGCAATTGACCATCCTGATTATCATTTCCCGGGTCAGAAAATTGGCGGCATAGCTAAACGCGGTTACGAATCTACTCCACTGGAATCTGATAAAATGTTAAGCGAAGGCAAAGGTATAATTGGTTATGTCATCAATACAAAAGAAAGTTTAATTATTGATGATGTTAGAAAAGATGATCGTTATGTAATTGGAAGGAAAAAAACTCTATCTGAATTAGCTGTTCCGATTATAATGAATGATAAAGCAATAGGTGCGTTAGATGTTGAAAGTGATAAACTTTCTTCTTTTAATCAAAACCATCTTGAAATACTCCAGTTCTTTGCGGATGCTTCAGCCATCTCCCTGGAAAAAGCTATACTTCATAATCAGATCCTCGAAAAGAAAAAACTTGAAGAACAGATGCAGATAGCAAAAGATGTTCAGTCGAGTCTTTTACCTGCGCAGCCTCCCGAAATTGAAGGATATGATATTGCTGGTGTTTGCATTCCAACTTTTGAAATCGGTGGTGATTATTATGATTACATTAAGCTGGATAAAAATCATCTTGCAATTGTAATTGCAGATGTTTCGGGTGATGGAATTCCTGCTGCATTAATAATGGCATCTTTTCGGGCAATACTCCGGAATCAATTAAAAATCGACTCAGATTCAACTGAAGTAATGACTGTTCTCAACAAACAAATTTCAGAAATAGTAAGGAAGAGAGATTTTATCACTGCATTTTATGCGAAATTAAATTATGAGCAACATATTTTATCCTACACTAACTGTGGTCATAATTCTCCAATATTATTGAAATCTGATGGCAAAATTGAATTACTCGAGACAGGAGATCCAGCATTAAATATTCTGGATGCTGCCAGTTTTAATTCTAATTCTGTAAGCATAGCACCCGGTGATCAAATTGTTTTTTATACTGATGGAGTTATAGAAATTTTTAATAAAAATTCAGAAGAATTTAATGTTGAGAGGCTTCAAAAAGTTATAGTTGATTCAAAAGATAAATCGGCAAGTGAAATTATTAATAATATAGTAGAATCAACAAGAAATTTTTCCAATACAAAATTATACAGAGATGATTTTACTCTGGTAGTAATAAAAAGAAAATAGGAGACAAAAATGAAAACCAATTATACATTACTAACAGTTTTTTGCTTATTCTTTATAGCTTTTCTCTCTGTGGAAATATTTTCGCAGGATACATTTTCAATCGTTGCAGTTGATACTGTTACAGGCGAAATTGGAAGTGCTGGTGCATCGTGCGTAATGTTGCAAGGATTATCCCCACAGCAGATAATTGACTGGCTTGTTGCAAATGATGCAGGAGGCAACCCAACCGTTCGTCAATATGGAATTGTTGATCTAACCCGAAACGGAGAAAGTGCGGCATATACGGGAGTTAATTGCACAAATTATAAAAACCATGTTACCGGTCCCGGTTATGCAATACAAGGAAATATTTTACTTGGACAGGTCATTATTGATACGATGCATTCGACTTTTCTTAACACTCCGGGCCCGCTTGCTGACAAACTGATGGCAACATTGCAGGCTGCAAAAATTCTTGGTGCAGATACTCGCTGTGCCGCGAGAGGAACTTCTTCCCAATCTGGATTTGTCAAAGTTGTCAGGATAGGTGACGGAGCAACTCCGTATTTGAAAATAGTTGTGCCGGATACACCCATTGGGACAGATCCGATAAATGTTCTTCAAGGTCTTTTTGATAATTGGAAAATCGCAAAGTTCAATATTGTTGATCCATTCCTGTCAACAATTGAAGTTGACCCTGATACAATCCCGGCAAATGGAACTTCGCAAGGAGTGATTACAATTTCTCCGAAGAATAATTCAGATACTTTGCTGGCGAGCGGCAAACAAGTTATTCTAATAAACACTGGTGCAGGAACTTTGGGCAGTGTTATTGATTTGGGTGATGGAACTTATGAGGCAGCAATTACATCACCGATAGCTGAGGGATCTGACACAATTTCCGCAATTGTAATTTCAGGAACAGATACTGTCACAATTTTTTGGAAAGCGATAGTTACTTATGCAAATCCAACATCAATTGATGAAAATAAGTTAACACCACATAGTTTTTATTTATACCAAAATTCACCTAATCCATTCAATCCTACAACTAAAATAAAGTACATCATCCCAAATGTCATTGTGAGCAGAGTGAAGCAATCTCAGTTTGTTACTTTGAAAGTTTATGATGTGTTGGGTAACGAAGTTGCTATTCTGGTAAATAAAGAACAGGAAGCAGGAACTTATGAAGTTGAATTCGATGCGAGTAGTTTATCAAGTGGAACTTACTTCTACAAATTGCAGGCAGGTAGTTTTGTTGATACCAGGAAGATGATTTTATTGAAATAGACTAAGAGAAAGATTACGAGTAAGAGAAGATTGGAGTTTTAATATTCTTTCTCTTTTTCATACACTCAATCTTTGAAACGTACGATGTGGCCTAGAATTCATCCTCAACAAGCCAGCCTTGCGCTTTGTCCGTTGACATTTCTGAAATGAATCTAGATGGTTTTGATAATGTTATTCCGTCAATCCGGTTATACATATGCATCGGATATGTGACAAAAAGATTTTGCTTCGCTCTTGTTGAAGCGACATACATCAATCTTCTCTCCTCTTCTAATGATTCCAAACTTTCTGCAGCTCTAACAGAAGGGAAGTAACCTTCCACTGCGTGTATAACAAATACAGAATGCCACTCCAATCCTTTTGCGGAATGGATAGTAGAAAGAGTTAAAAATTCATCTTCTTTATCTGTCTCACCAATATCTGTTACACTATCGATGATCGGCTCAATTGCCATGTCAGCAAGAAAGGAATCAAGCGATCTGTAATTCTCAGAAATATTATGAAGTGTTTCCAGGTCCTTACTTCGTTTATTAAAGTCATCGTACTTTAGTTTAAAAATCGGATGATAATATTCGAAAACCATTCCAACCAGCTCTGCTGGCGGTGCATGAGTTGTGTGGAGTTTGTAAAGAGTAGCAAAAAGCTCTTTAAGTTTTTCATGAGCAAATTGTTTCTTTGTGCCCGGATGTTCCTCAATTGTTAATCGTGCCGTTGCAAGTTCATCCAGAATCCTTTGTGCAGTTTTTGGACCCACGCCTTCGTGCAATAATAATACTCTGTACCAGCTTACAATATCTCTTGGATTGGAAGCAATTCTTAAAAATGCGAGCACATCTTTTACGTGTGCTGTCTCAATGAACTTTATTCCACCAAACTTCTGGAAGGGAATACCTGCTTTTGCTAATTCAATTTCCAGATCAAATGAAAAAAATGAAGAACGAAAAAGTACAGCAATATCTTTTAAACTTACTCCCTCTTCCAAAAATTCAAGTATTTTTTCAACGATGTATTTGGATTGCATATTTTCATTCGCTGCGGCTACAATAAAAGGTAGCTCGCCTCCTTGCCTTTTTGTGTAAAGAACTTTTGTGTATTTCTCAATCGCTCCATCGTAGACATGGTTTGCAAAATCCAGAATAGTTTGAACGCTTCGATAATTTTCTTCAATTTTAATTATCTGTGCATCAGGAAAAAGTTTCGGAAACTCCATAATATTTTTAAAATTTGCACCACGGAAAGAGTAAATTGATTGTGCATCATCTCCAACAACCATAACATTCCCGTTATGCTGAACCAATCCTTTCACTATATCAGACTGAAGCTTGTTTGTATCCTGGTATTCGTCCACCATTACAAAGCTAATTGTTGAGAGTAAATTTTTCGCTGCTGCATTTCCGCTGGAAAGAAAATCTCTCAGATAAAGCAGCAAATCGTCATAATCCAGCAGGTTGTTTCTTCTTTTATAATCAATATATATTTTCTGAATTTTTAATATCTCGTCAAGTTCTTGAAGGAAGTGAGGATATTCTTCTTCGATGATTAGTTGAACAGGTTTTTCAGTGTTTGCTGAAAAGCTGTAAATTTTATTTAGAGTTTCTTTCTTGGGGAATCTTCTTTCCTTGCTGATTAGTCCTTCCTGCGAACGGATGAGATTGATTATGTCCTCGCTGTCTCCCTGATCAAGAATTGTAAAGTTGGAATCGAGTCCGGCTGCCTTTGAATATTTTCTCAGAGTAACATTCGCAAAAGAATGGAATGTTCCGCCGCGAATTTTTGAACATCGGTCATCCAGAAGAACAGAAGCTCGTTTCAACATCTCATTTGCTGCTTTTCGGGTGAAT
>JALONF010000307.1 GCA_025455085.1 Ignavibacteriaceae bacterium | reverse complement strand
TGTATTAAGAAGCTGTTCAACTTCAGCCAGGTATGGTTCAAACTGATCAATAAACCATTTAGCTTTTGCCAGAGCTTCAGGCTGAGCATCATTGGCAACCCCGCCAATTCTTGTGTAGCTGTTTGTAAACCTAGCACCGCAGAGAATATCCCATATATCAAGAATTTTCTCTCGTTCACGAAGAGTCCATAAGAATACTGTCAATGCTCCAACATCCATAGCAAAAGCACCAACAGCAACCAGGTGAGAAGCAATTCGTGCAAGTTCAGCTATCATCATTCTGATGTATTGAGCTCTCCTTGGAGCTTCGATTCCAGCAAGTTTTTCAACGGCCAAAACCCATGCAACATTGTTCGCCATTGGAGAAATGTAATCGAGTCTGTCAGTGTGAGGGATATATTCATAGTAACTCATATTCTCGGCCATTTTTTCATAACCGCGATGCAAATAACCCAATTCGGGAACACAACCAATAATTCTTTCGCCATCCAATCTTAATAAAAGCCGAAGCACTCCATGGGTTGCAGGATGCTGAGGACCCATATTGAGGATCATTTCATTTTCAAGAGCATCTTCAAGTGTAAAGTCGTTCCTTGAAGCAAGAAGCGCTTGTAATATTTTCGGATCTGTTTCTTTTTCGAGTTGTTCCATAAAAATTTATTTCTTAGGTAAAGGTATCGAGCCGGGAATTCCCATCAACGGAAAATCTTTTCTTAATGGGTGATACTCAAACTCTTCCGGCATATACATTCTCCTGAGATCGGGATGATTGTTGAATTTAATTCCATACATATCATATGTTTCTCTTTCCTGCCAGTTTGCTGCACGCCAAACCGATGAAACTGAATCAATTTTGCAATCTGCTTCATCAACATCAGCTTTTAATCTCAGTCGGAAATTATGCTTCATCGAAAAAATATTATATACCATTGTGAATCTGTTTTTTCTTGTTGCCCAGTCAATCGCGGTAATATCAGTGCAGGATCTGAACTCTAGTCCTGTATCTGATTTTAAAAATGAACAAATCTCAACCACAAATTTTTTATCAAATTTAAAAGTAAGTTCGTCTTTGTAATCCGTAATTTCGAATTCGACGGCAGGAAACTTCTCTTTTAGTTTTTGAGGAATAAGAGTTTTGAGATCCATAAAAGTTAGTTTTTCTGAATAACGTTTAGTTCAGGAAGTTTAATACCTTCTTCTTTGAGAGGTACGTCGTGAAATTGTGATGCCTTGGTTTTTCCAATCTTCTCCTGAATTTTCATCAAGGCGTGAAGAAGATTATCAGGACGAGGAGGACAGCCGGCAAGATAAATATCAACAGGTAAAAACTGGTCTATTCCCTGCACAACAGAATATGAACGATACATTCCGCCTGAAGAAGTACAGGCACCCATTGCAATTACCCATTTAGGTTCAGGCATCTGATCAAAAATTTTTCTGACTACCGGAGCCATTTTATAAGTAACAGTTCCGGCAACAATCATCAAATCGCATTGACGGGGAGTAAAACGCATTACTTCAGAACCAAATCTTGCAATATCATATTTAGGATCACCAACAGCCATCATCTCTATTGCGCAGCAGGATATTCCCATCGGCATTGGCCATACAGAACTCTTTCTTGCCCAGGCAATTATGGCATTGACCTGGGTTGTTAAAAATCCATTATCCTTTATATAAGCTTCTAATCCCATTTAAATCCACCTTTTTTATATGCGTATAAATAACCTAACTCAAGTACTATTAAGAATATTAACATAGAAAGGAACACAGAAATTCCAAATTCGCCGAATAATTTTTTAAACTGGACTGCCCATGGGTAAATAAAAATCACCTCAAGGTCAAAAATGATGAAAAACATCGCTACGAGGTAATACTTAATTGAAATTCTCTGCTGGGTTGTTCCAACAGGTTTCATACCGCTTTCATAGGTTGAAGTCTTTTCACGATGCGGTCGCTGGGGACCAATAATTGTCGAAGTAAGGACAAGCACGGTGCCAAATATCAGCGCAACAGCTAGAACGATAAGTACGGGAATATATTCTTCGATCATTATTATAATTGTGATTTAATTGGGTGTAAAATTATCCAAAATACCGCGGATTATCAAAGTAAAGTTTGATGCATTTCTGCTTTTTTCGCTTTCTTATTATTTATTTTCGGTACAAGTATATGAAGATCCATGCAAGTATTTACTGCTTTATTTTAATCGCGATTTGCAGGTAGTTATTTATAGCCCCTAAAAATTCGTAATTCAATTTATAAGCTGAAACAATTTCTGTGAATGCTTTAAATTCGTGAGTCGGGACACCAAACTCATCAAAAATTATTATATCATCTTTTTTTAATAATGGAAGCAGCTTTGTAAGAACAAATAATGTTGAAGTATAAAGATCTGCATCCATATGTATAACTTTTCTTTTATCTGATTTATAATTTTCCAGAAATCCTGGTAATGAATCCTGAAATAGCCCTTTTATAAAAGTTGCTCTTGCATCGTCAATTTTTGGAGTCATTCCTCCTGTATCATAATGGTGTTTATGCATTACACCAAAATCTTCAGGCAATCCCGTGAATATATCGAATCCATAAAATTTGGTTTCGGGATTTATATTTTTTTCAACCCACCATTTAAAAGCTAAACCACTTGCTACTCCAAACTCCAAATAATCTATTGGGTGATTTTTAATTTCTTCATTAAAAATAAATTCGTGCAATTGAAATCTATTTTCATAATTGACTTTATTATTATAGAAATCATTGAATTTTCCTTCTGATGTTTTCGAAATCCAACGAGATAATCTGGATAAGTATACTATATTAAGAAGCAGTTCTTCAAATGGCATAAACACAACATGAAGTTTAAATCTGGAGAATAATGCTTTAATTTTCCTGATGAAGAAAAGTTTAATGTGCATGTTAAATATTTGTAACCCTCTTAATAATTAAAATTACTCCTTTGTTACCCTATATAACACAGAAGGCGGATCTTTAAAATAAACTACAACTTCCAGCCCCGGATGATTACTCTTTGGATCAATCAGGAATTGAAATTCGCTTCGTAGACCCGCTTCATAGACCCCAAAATATAAATAGTCGACAGTCTCTTTTTTTAATTTAGAAATAAAATCCTCATAATTTTCTGCCATCGGCATAAGCATAAAATCCATATCAAGGTAATACGCAACGTGGGCTTTCCTTGCAGCCACAGTTTTCCCTTTCATTTCAGGAGTAACATTCTCTTCATACCAACCTCTTAATGTTAATAATTCTGTTGGTCCGGAATTAATGTTTTCACTGTTG
>JALONF010000041.1 GCA_025455085.1 Ignavibacteriaceae bacterium | reverse complement strand
GTCTTAAATGCGCTTTACCAAGTTGAAAGATTATTTTGAATTTTGATCCTTTCCCTTCCTTGCTTTCAACCTCAATCCTGCCCTTGTGCAGTTCAACTAATTCCTTCGTCAAAGCCAGACCGATTCCGGTTCCTTCGTGTTCTCTGGTATGACTTCCATCAACTTGATAAAAACGATCGAATATTTTATCGAGCTGATTTTGGGGAATTCCGATACCGGTGTCTATAATGCTTATCTCTGCGAACTTTGCGTTTCCATCTATACCGACTTCGACCCTCCCCATTTCCGGTGTAAATTTAAAAGCATTCGATAAAACGTTACTGAGAATTTTATCAACTTTATTCTTATCTACATAAGTAATTAGCTCACCAACAGTAGAATTGATATTGAATGTAATTCTTTTCCTTTCGGCAAGTGAAGAAAACGATAGCGCTGATTCTTTTACAATCTTAAGCAAATTTAATGGACAGGCTTTAAGCTTCATCTCGCCCGATTCAATTTTTGAAATATCCAGCAGTTCATCAACAAGTCGGTTTAAATTCTTTGCACTTCTGTGAATAAGGTCAGCTTTAGTTTTGGCAACTTCATCTTTTAACTGTTCTGATAATTGTTTCGCGGGTCCAAGGATTAAGGTTAGTGGTGTACGGAATTCGTGAGAAATATTTGTGAAGAATCTTGTTTTAATTTCATCTACTTCGTGAAGCTTTTTTGCCTCAAATTCTTTTTTATCCAATTCAGATTTTATCTTGAATCGTCTTGTTCTAACATTTACAATCAGGATTATTATACCAATCACAATAGATGAGTAGATTATCAGCGCCCACGTAGTTATCCACCAGGGAGTAAATACTGTTATTCTATCTGTGCCGAATATTACATCGGTAAAACCTGCACCTTTTACGCTTACGTACTTATGTTTACCCAGAAGCAGAATATCGTTAGTCTCATTAAAAACATATTCTCCTTTCCCCATATATATTGTTCGTGGGTTTGTGCTGTCTGCTAAAATTCTAAGCAGCGCGATTCTTAACGTCTTCAATGATTCATCAGGTGATTGACCAGAATTATTATCGTCACCCTCAGGACTAACATAGAGATCAGCATTTACTTGAGTTAATTTGAAATTTTTTAGAGTTATTGGAAATCGTATAACAGGTTCCGCATTCAGATTACTGTAATATTTTACTGTAAATGTATCGAGCGGCACGGCCATCGGATTACCGCCACCTAATCTGAAAAGGTCATTACCCATTATGCGGGCAAAGTTCATAAATACATTACAGGGATTTTCAGATGAGAACTTAAAAAGAAACGGGTTATACTCAATATGAATACCTCCACCAGCAATGCTGGCTTTATTATTGCACACAGTTACTCCATTAAACTTACCCACTGCGTCTCTGAGCCAGACACCTCCACCGTATTCAGCAGAATTATTTTCAATTCTTGTGTTAGTAATTTGAATATCAATTTTCTCTGGTTGTTCCCTGAATAAATTATAAAACTCATCAATAAAAATTCCTCCACCCAAAATAGCTTTGTTATTACTTATTATAGAATTTCTAACAACAGGTTTTGAATTTGTGTAGAAACATATACCACCTGCCCTATAATCGCTCGTATTGTTTTTTATAATGCATCCATCAATTATAGGGCTACAATAGTCCTGGAATGAAATGCCAGCACCCATACCGCCAATATTCCCACTGATTATTGAATTTTTGAGAATCGGATTTGAATTATTTTCACAATGAATACCGCTGCCTTCACCTCCTATGTTATCCTTTATTTCGCAAAAATTTATCTGTGGATTCGATTTGTTTTTTATAGTAATAGCACCGTGCATAGCCGATTGATTATCGGTAATCAAACAATTTGAAATTATTGGGTGAGAATGGATGATTAAGATTGCACCACCATCATAATCATTTTCATCACAATCAGGGTCTGCTTTACATTTTTCATAATCACCATCTTCCAGAACTCTGTCGGTTTTTCCATTCCTTAGAACACAATAGGCAAGGGTGCTAAAATCATCCGCTTCAATAAATCTTATTCCGTGCCAACCAACAGATGTATCACTAGGAAAGAAATAAATTGAATCTTGTTTGGTTCCTTTTGCTTCGAGAATTCCGCTCACAATAAATTTATAGTGACCAGTGAAAATAACTTTTACTCCGGCTTCAATTACTAATTTCTTTCCGCGAGGAATTTTTATTTCGCCATCAATGAAGTAAGTTGAGTTTTGCTTAAGCCATTTACCGTTTACATTGCCTGTCGGGATATGAGTTTGGGGAAGAGTCTGAAATGACAGAAAAAAAAGTAGTATGAAGATCAAGCCGCAATATTTAGTTGGGTCTCTCATTTGAGTAAATATTTAATTAACTCAAAAGAAAATTCTAAATAATTATTAACAGTTACAATAGAGATAAGCTTGAAGATGGGCAAATAATAAACTGGATTCTAATCTTTCCTCTCAGAATTTAGCTTATTTACACGAACATCAATTCCCCAGAGAAGCTTTTTACGGAGTGTTTCGAAATAGGTAGTCAGTGAAGTTTTAATCAGCTTTAACGGACGATCACTTTTTTTAATTACTATTTCAAGAGGCGGCGGTAATTTATAAACCCTCTGACCATCAGAGCTAATCTGAATATCTTTGTAGGGAGAATTCGCTCGCAATTTTACTACCTGTTCACTTGAAAGAACAACCGGCTTAACCGTAAGGCTGTGCGGTGAAATCGGAGAAAGAGTTATTGCTTTTGCAGTAGGTGCAACAATTGGTCCGCCAGTGGAAAGTGAATATCCTGTTGAACCAGTGGGTGTTGCAATTATCAAACCATCAGCAGAAAAAGTTGTAACGTATTCATCATCTACCCAGACAGTAAGTTCAATCATTTTAGGCCAGCCGCCTTTTTCAATAACAAGGTCATTGACAGCAATCAGCTCACCGGTTTGATGACCAATACAAATTCCGGAGAGAACCATTCTTTCTTCGATTGTGTATTTTTTTTTCTTTAAAATATCAATTACACTATCCATCTGTGCAACATCCGTTTCAACAAGAAATCCAAGCTTGCCGAGATTCAATCCTAAAACGGGTTTATTGTAAGTGTGTGCTTTGTAGGCTGTGGCGAGCATCGTCCCATCACCGCCAATGGAAATGATAATGTCGCTCTTTTTAAAAATCCCATCGTCCTCTGAAAGAAAACTTTTTCCCGCTTTAAGTTTTAACCTCCCCCTGATTTCAGAAATAGATTTTGTCAGCTGATAGTCTATTTGCTCCTTTTTAAGCTTGGTTGTGAAGGACGAAACAACGTCCAGTATATTCCCCTTGGTAGTATTTGCAATTATGCCGATTACCATTTGAGACTATGCTTTCTCCTCAGCTTTTTCTTTTTCACCACTGGTTTTCTTTTTGTCCTTATCAACCTCATCAACATAGTTTAGTTTTAGGTCTTTCAGAGTTTCAATTAGAAATTTCTCTTCATACTCAGAAAGATTACCTTTTGTTTTTGCCAGAAGCATATCGAGTGTGTCAATGTAAATTTTGGCGTGTTCCAGATTACGTTCTATTCTTTCCGTAACCGGATTTTTTATTTTGCCCATCGACATCATCGCAATCTGCTGATTCTGTATGATGAGCTGCATAAACAGAATATTGTGATTAGCGTCAGTCATTTTTCCCTCCCTGATTTAATTTTTAACCTGTTAAATAATTAAAAATAATAAAACTGGTAGAATTGAATATTATCGAACAAGTTTAACCCATTAGATAAAAGTCCATTTCTAATTTCCGATAAGAATTAATATCTAACGGGTTAAACTTACAACATTTTAAGAAAATATTCTTTTCTTTGAATCTAAGCAGTAAAGCATCTGTATTATATTATCCTTTACTTGAGATTAAATACGTACAGTGATTCGGTTTTATCAGAAACAATATAAAGTTTTGTTCGGGCTTTATTCAAAGTTATTCCTTCGGGCTGAGTGATCTTAATTTTGAATTGCTCAATGACATTTCCTGACAAATCAGTTTTGTAAATACTCTGGCTCTCATCACTTAAAATCCAAAGTGTTGTATCGATAGTATCAAAATAAATTCCAGAAACATCTTTTGAAAAATTTAGTGTGTCTCTGCTCAGTTCTGCTAAATTTTCATCAAGAGTTAAAAGCAAACGAGGTTTTTTTTCATTCAACACATAAAACTTCTTTCCCACAGGATCGTAAGTAATTCCTTCGAGTCCGTTATTTAATTCTCCCTCCAGACCAAGTGCTGCCCTTTTAATTTCAGTGCCGGAAGTATCAAGCACCACAACCTCTCTGGATCTTTCTAAAACTACTGCAAGTACACTGTTATTAATCACCGCTATACCTTCAAGGTCTTCACCTATTACCTGAAAGCTTTTAACTACTCTTCCCCAGCTATCAATAAGATATACTTTACTGTTTTCATCGCTGACTACCCAAAAATTTCTTTCATCTGAAGATAGGGCGAGACCCGAAGGTTCAGGTACAGGAATTTTCTCAGCAATCGAGAATGATAAAGTTTTTAATGATTTTTCATTATTAATTTTATTACAAGAAGTAAATAGTATAATTACAAACAAAATGGCTAAACAGACAGTTTTAGGCATCAAAACCACTCAAGTTATTCAAAATTTGAAATTTACAGGAATAATATAACCCATATAATTTACAATTATAGATTATTGCTTAATGGATAAAAAAAATGTAGTATAGCAAGTGTGTGTTTTTAATATTTTGGCGTGAAATCTCAAGGGAGTGCTGTAAAAATAATCATTAAATGGAGAGAAGGGAGAATTTCAATATAATGTCTAAAATATCTATGGTCTTTGGAGTAATAATTGTTCTCAGCATAATTGTTTTCGGATTTGTATTCTTCGAACCATTCTTCACGGAAGAAGTTGTAGATATAAAAGTAATTAATAAGGAGAGATGGACCGGAGAAAAAGGGAGATATTTTATTTTCTCCGATAAAGAGGTCTTCTTAAATGAAAACAATTATTACCACAACAAGAGCAACGCCGATGAACTTTATCCCTTATTTAACAAAGGAGATAGTTATAAAGTAAAGGTTGTAGGTTTGTATATTCCTTTCCTTCCCAGGTTTCGAAATATTACTAACATACTGGAGAAAAAGGAAACAAATGTTCCTCTCCCTCAAGATTTTTAGTCAGCAATGATTACTCAGTATTGATAACTCTTTATTAGTGTTTTAAAACCAACTTTTTTTCATCTTGTCTGGAAATGAACGCAACTTGTGGAAAAAAGATTCAATGAAATAAGAGTTATGGCCTGGCGAATTCCACCAATTCACTGATGTAGCGAACTGACATCTACCAGATATTGCACCTTAATGAGCTGTAATTCCGAAAACTCTATCACTCAATCTGGTTTGCCTTAATTAAAAGGAACGAGGAAAAGTCTGAGGGAAATATTTATCATTAGCAGGCCGTGTGCATTATTATGGTATTCGTCGTTGCTATTGTAAAATTAGATTCGGTTTGAACTTTCGCTGATATTATGAATGGGCTTATGGCTCTTCCAAATCTTATTGCTCTCATTGGACTGAACTTTATAGTAGCAGCAGAGACGCGTAATTATTTTAATAACTCAGATTAGCATCCCTTAGTTTATTAAACATTTGCCTCGGTCAATAATCAAGTACACCTAATTATCATCACCAATTAATAGAAAACTATTTTTCATTATTGAGAACTTTTAGCAATAAAGCACTCCAATCCAGATATTATTCAAAGATTTTAGAACATTAAAAATATATTCATTCAATAAGCCTTTCTTTATTACAGGCATAATATTTGTCTTTTCAGTATCGCAATAAAAATCGATCACTAAAAAAACAGGAACTTTACAATGGCTTACTTAATAACTGATGACTGCATTGACTGCAATGCATGTGAAATTGATTGCCCTAACAATGCTATTTATGCCGGAGGGGCACCATATGAAATACATGGACAAGAATATCCAGCTCTTCATGATACTCACACATATATTGCTTATGATAAATGCACTGAGTGTGTTGGTTACTATGATGAACCACAGTGTGTAATTGCATGTCCAAGTGATGCAATAATCAAAGACCCTGATCGTGTTGAAAGCCGCGAGGAGCTCTTAGCAAAAAAAGAAAAATTAGGTACAATACTAAAATAATTTTTTTCAGAAGGCTGTTTCAACAAACTATTACTGCTTACCTACTCATGCAGTGCTAAAAACCTGCCTATTAAGGGGTAGGGGAAAATCGGGACCACAAAAACTGGGGTGGCACTGAGTCAAGGATGATGGAACAGCCTTTACTATTTTAAACTAAATGTCTCACCCCTAATTAGCTGTTTTATTTTTTTGGATTTGTCTTTGGCTTTTCCTTCTCTTCACAATATTCTTTGACCACCTGATATGCTTCAAACAAACCAAGCTCACCGGCCCTATTAAAGTCATCACAAGCATTTCTTTTCATTTCAAGATTTGCATAACATATTCCGCGATTATAATAGGCTGTTGCGTCTTTTGAATTGAGAGAAATTATGTAAGTATAATCAACAGCGGCGGACATAAATTCACCCAACCCGATATTTGCTTCTGCCCGTGAATAATAAAGTGAAGAATTGTTTGGCTCGATGATAATTGCATTTGTATAGTCAGCAGCAGCTTCTGAAAATTTTCCCAGTTGAAAATATTCGTCTCCCCTATTCTTGTAGGCCATAACATTACTAGGATCTTTTGAAATGGCTGATGAAAAATCACCAATAGCGGATTTTGAATCTCCCAGGTAAGAATATAAAAGTCCCCTATTAATAAAATATTTGTAGTTAGTAGAATCTATACTTAAAGCAGCTGTGTAGTCTTCAAGTGCACCGGAAAAATCTTCAATAGATTCTCTCGTATAAGCACGATTGAAATAGACTTGAGCATTTGCTGAATCTAGAACTTCAGCATAATCAAAATCGTAAATGGCACTGTAATAATTTTGGCAGGCTATGTTTGCCAGACCACGATTTATAAAATAATCAACTTTGGTTCTATCGAATGTTATAGCTCGTGAATAGTCATCAATTGCATCTCTGCAGCTATCGAGCTGCATTTTTGCTTTTGCACGGTAAAAGTAAAACTCCGCATTACCAGGTTCATCCTTTATCGCATCGCTAAAGTAAGTAATAGCTGTCCGATACTGCTCATCATCATAGCTCTCAATTCCCTTCAAGAACAACTCATTTTTAACTGGCAGGCAGGCTGTGATTGACAGGATAAATATAAAATAAACCAATATAGTTTTCATCTTGACCGGAATATCCTCAGACATAATCAAAGGCTTGTTCTTAAACGATTATTCATTTGTAGAAATTTAATCTATTCTTAGCAAGATTTAAAAACAAATAATGTTATTTTTTGCATGTGCTTTTGTAAAATGTTATTTCTTCAGTCTATCAACAAATTGAGGCCGTTATGGATTTAATATTACTTATAACAGGTATAGTTCAAGTATTTCTTTCCTTAATAGTAGCTGTAACGCTCGTTTATCTATCATCCAAAATTTTCAGAAAGCTTATAAGCGGCATTAATGAAACCGAAGAGCTGAAGAAAAATAATGTGGCCGTTGCAATATTAAATGGTTCAATTGTGCTGGCACTTATTCTGGTGGTAAAGAAATCAATTGAATCCGCAATTACAATTTTTGGCAACATTCTTCGCAATCCGGAGGCAGATGTTTCAAGTTACATTAAATCTGCTGTGATAATGCTCGGGCATATAATTCTCGGTGGATTAATTGCATTCACGGCTATATACACTGCACTTCAGATTTTTATCTGGCTAACAAAAGACCTCGACGAGCTTAAAGAAATAAAAGAAAACAACACCGCTGTCGGTATACTGCTCGGAATAATAATCGTTTCGATGGCATTGCTTCTTCAGCAAGGAGTTGATACAATTCTCAACTCACTAATTCCCTTTCCTCCTGTTTCATTAATTGACATTGGATAATTTACACACCGATAATTAGTAAATACAATTTCAAATGAAATCAGGCTGCTTAAAAAAATCATTCTTCGGATGCTCTGCTGTATTTCTTTTCTTCTTTCTAATCATAATTCTTCTTCTCATTTCAGCAGAATTACCTGATATTGATTTCACCTCACCTGAGAAAGTGAAACGAGAATATGTTATTGAGTTTGACAGCCTAACAAATGAAAAAGTTATTAACTCCTCTTTCGCGTGGAAGCTTGTTGATAACAGACTTAAAAAAAGAGAATTCGAGATTAGCTTCAGACTGCTGGAAAAAGATGTTAAAGAAGCAATGAACTTTATCGAAAAACTAGCCTCAATGAGCTATGAAGAACTTGGATTAGCAAGACAATACACTGATCCGATTACTGAATCAAGAGTTGTGTGGGCTGAAGTTTATCGCAGAGTTTATAATAATTCTTCTCCTCAGTTGAAATCTGTGCTTGAGGGATTCAACAAAATATTTATGAAAGAAAATTTTGATGCAAGAGATAAGGTGTATTTTGTTATCACTTTTGTTCAGAATATAAAGTATGAACGTCCGGGAGGAACGCTCGATCTTTTTCCTCCGCTCGGAACCATCGCATATCGTTTTGGTGATTGTGATTCAAAAGCAATGCTGCTATATGTAATACTTGAAAGAATGGGAATTGATTGTGCAATGATGTGGAGCTATAACTACAAGCACGCTATGATCGGAATAAAAGTAAACGGAAGAGGAAATTTCTTAACGACCAATGGAAAAAAATATTATTTTCTGGAAACGACTTATCCAAATTGGGATGTTGGCGAAATTCCTCCCGAGTTTGGGAATACGAAATTCTGGTTCGTTGCTGAAATAGATGTCAGCAGAACAAGTCTCGAGTCATCTGATACTGATTCAAGCGAAACAGAAACAAGAAAAAATATCAGGCCATCGCCGGCAACACCTGAATAAGGAAGCCACTCTCCATCTCTCCCAAGCAAAGATAAAAAGCTTCTAACTTCAACATTCGTTAATCGATATTCGTTATTCAATTTAATAACGAATATTGAACAAGGAATTATGAATTAAGAAATAAATATTTATTTGTTCATACTAGTTAAAACGGATTAGTTGCCCAAACGGTAACTTCAGGAATAAATCCCCTGTCATCCATTTCAAGAGTCGAAACAATTGTATGTGCAATTTCATAGCTTCTCAATTTATTCGAAACTTCTTTTCTTTCTTTTCCTTCATCATCGCCGAATGCAGTAAGTACTTCACTTGGATTTACAAGGATAACTCTCACGTTGTATTTCCTTAGTTCAGCTTGCCAGCATTGTGTCATCCCTCTTAAAGCAAATTTGGAAGAAGCATATACGGTTCCGTTTGCAAATCCCTTTGTTCCAGCAGTCGATGAAATATTAATTATATTCCCGGAGTTTTGTTTCTTAAAAAGATTTGCTGCATACTTTGCCATCAATGCTGCACCGAAAACATTTACAGAATAAACATTCATAAAATCATCCAGGTCAAGATCGAAAACCTGATTCCATTTACCACCAATACCTGCGTTGTTAATCAGGCAATCAAGCTTTTTGAATTCCTTTAGAAACTCATCATAAGTTTTTTTGATATCATCTGGCTTACCAGCATCAGCGTGAATAGGAAAAGCACCTATTTCTTTTGCTGCTTTTTCCAGCCTTAATTTGTTTCGTCCAGTTATTGCAACTTTTCCACCCTTTTCGATCAAAAGTTTTGCTGTTGCTTTGCCAATTCCGAGACTGCCGCCTGTAACAAGGAATGTTGAATCTTTAATTTGCATTTCGTAACTCCAATTATTGATTAAATATTATTTCTAAGATATGTATAAATATTAAAACCAATGAACCAGAAAATAAATTCCATTTATCAAAATAAAATTGTATTACTTGTCGTGTATCTATTATTTTTGTTATGCAGTTTCATATAGAAAATCAAAATCGAATCATTTCTTTCCACAATAAATATTCAGGTGCTATAATGCTTAAAAAGATGCTCTTGGTTCTGTTTGTCGTTTCTTTGATCACTTATCCTATCATCTCACAGGATAAAAATAAAGAAGAAGATAAAAGTCCTTACAAATCATCAACCTTCAACGGATTAAAATTTAGATCGCTCGGACCGGCGGTAACTTCCGGAAGAGTAGTAGACTTTGCAGTTAATCCAAACAATTTTCACGAGTTTTATGCGGCAGTTGCCTGTGGTAATGTTTGGAAAACAACCAACTCGGGAACAACCTGGGAGCCAATATTCGACACATACGGCTCGCACTCAATCGGATGTGTTACTATCGATCCTAAAAACCCTCACGTGGTTTATGTTGGAACCGGTGAGAACAACAGCCAGCGAAGTGTTTCGTGGGGAGATGGACTCTACCGTTCGGAAGATGGTGGTAAAAGTTTTAAGAATATCGGATTGAAAAAATCAGAACACATTGCAAAGATTCTTTTTGACCCAAGAGATTCAAAAATAATTTATGTTGCTGCTCAGGGACCACTTTGGGGACCAGGCGGTGACAGAGGACTTTATAAATCCACAGACTATGGAGCAACCTGGGATTCTGTTCTTTACATCAGTCCTAACACAGGTGTTACTGATGTTGCTATGGATCCAAGAGACCCGGATGTTTTATACGCCGCTTCTTATCAAAGGAGAAGACACGTTTGGACATTGATCAACGGAGGACCAGAAGGTGCAATTCACAAATCAACTGATGCAGGAAAAACATGGAACAAATTAACAACTGGTTTACCTTCAGGCGATGTTGGAAGAATCGGACTAGCTATCTCTCCAGTTAATCCTGATTACATTTATGCAATAATTGAGGCTCAGGGTAAAACCGGAGGATTTTATAAGTCAACTAATCGTGGAGTTACATGGGAAAAAATGAACGAGGTCGTATCATCAAGTGCTCAATACTATTCTGAAATTTTCTGTGATCCGGTTGATGTGAACAAAGTCTACCTTCTTGATACTTTCTCCCAGATTACAGTTGACGGAGGAAAAACTTTTACTCCAATATCAACTAAAGGAAGACATGTTGATGATCATGCCTTCTGGATCAACCCAAACAATGCAAATCACTATCTAATCGGAGGTGATGGCGGAATCTATGAAACATTTGATGGCGGACAGACATTTCTATTCAAAGATAATTTGCCAATCACTCAATTTTATAGAGTTAGTGTTGACAACTTCGAACCGTTTTATCGTGTGATGGGAGGAACTCAGGACAATAACAGTATGATAGTTCCATCTCAA
>JALONF010000306.1 GCA_025455085.1 Ignavibacteriaceae bacterium | reverse complement strand
TTTATTTTCAATAGTTTAAATTCGATGAGTGCTTTGACTGAGATTGATCCCAAAAAAGCAAAGGAGATGATAATTAAGCTTGCAGATTTCCTCCGCTACATTCTTGCAACAAACGAAAGAGAAAAAAACAAGCTCAGCGAAGAGTTGAAGAATATTCGCCTCTATCTTGATATTGAAAAGATCCGCTTTGAAGAAAAATTTGATTATTCAGAAGAAATAAATGAGGACTGCAGCAAGGCAGAAATCCCAAATATGATTTTGCAGCCTTTGTTTGAAAATGTTATCAAGCACGCAGTTTATGAAACATTTGACAAAGTGCTTCTAACTTTAAGCTGCAGTTTTGATGAGGGTTACCTGAAGATTCACCTTCAGAATAATTTTGATGAAACCTCCAAGCCTAGAAAAGGTGCAGGTGTTGGATTGAAGAATATCAATGATCGTTTAAATCTTATTTATAAACGAAATGACCTGATGGAAGTGAAAAAAGAAAAAGGTATTTTTAGTGTGACGTTATTTATACCCTGTGAAGATCAATCTAAAAACGAAATGATAAATACTAATGCCAAAAAGTAAAATAACTGCCATAATAATAGACGACGAAAAGTTAGCCCGAGAAATAACCAAAGGCTATCTTAAGAACCATCCTGAAGTTGAAATTGCTGCTGAATGTTCAAATGGTTTCGATGCAATAAAGAAAATAAACGAGCTCAAGCCTGATATTATTTTTCTCGATATACAAATGCCGAAGATAAGCGGATTTGAAATGCTTGAACTTCTCGAAGAACCACCGGTAATTATTTTCACAACTGCATTCGATCATTATGCAATTAAAGCATTTGAAGTTAATGCCGCAGATTATTTACTAAAACCATTTTCAGAAGATCGATTCAATGACGCGCTGAAAAAGTCTTTCAATTTCTTGCAAGATAAATTCGAACACGACGCAGTTATTAAAAATATAATCGATTACAAAGATGAGAAGATTGAATATCTTGAAAGAGTCGTGATTAAAGAAGGCTCAAAGATTTCCATCATTCCTGTAGAAACAATTAAATGGATCGAAGCACAGGACGATTACGTAATGATTAACTGCGACCAGGGAAGGTTCCTCAAGCAAAAAACAATGAAGTATTTTGAAAACCATCTAAACGAAAACAACTTTATTAGAATTCATCGGTCATATATTATCAATGTTGATTTTATCCAGCATCTGGAACAAACAGGTAAAGAATCTTACCAGATTATTCTCAAAAACAGCAAGCAGCTTCCGGTTAGTAAGACTGGTTTAGCTAAGTTGAGAAATACCCTTTGAGAAAAAGAAGTATAAAGGTATAATTTTGAAATCTTGCAATCTTTTAATTTTTCTCCGTATACCATATACCAGTATTCCATATACCTCCACCAATTGAATCTCTCCACTTTCATAAATATATTTGACCTGACCATTCACAAGGAATAAAATGATTTTAGATAAAGACCTTCTCTCTGTACAGGAAGCTCGCAACTTGGCTGCAAAGGCTAAAGAAGCGCAGCTTGAGTACAAACATTTTTCTCAACAGCAAGTTGATAAAATTGTAAAAGCGATGGCTGAAGCTGGTTATGCTGCTTCTGAAAAATTGGCAAAAATGGCTTGCGATGAAAGCGGATTCGGTGTTTATGAAGATAAAATTATAAAGAATCAGTTCAGCACAAAGAATGTTTATGAATCAATTAAGAATTTAAAGACGGTTGGTATTATTGCAGAGGAAGCAAACGGAAAAGTTTTAAAGATTGCAGAACCGATGGGAGTTTTGTGCGCATTAATTCCTTCTACAAATCCAACCTCAACTGCCATGTTCAAAGCATTGATTTCACTGAAAAGCAGAAATGCAATCGTTGCAAGTCCACATCCCAAAACATCTAAATGCACGGCAGAAGCTTTGAGAATATTAAGTGAAGCTGCACAAAAAGCCGGTGCACCAAAAGATCTAATTCAATGTATTAGTGAACCGACAATTGAAGGTACGGATGCACTGATGCGTGACAAAAATATTGCAATCATTCTTGCAACAGGAAGTTCTCAAATGGTGAAGGCAGCTTATAGTTCTGGTAAACCTGCTTTTGGGGTTGGACCTGGAAATGTTCCTGCATTCATCGAGCGAACAGCAAATTATCAAAAAGCTGTAGCAGATATTGTTTACGGAACTACTTTCGATAGCGGAACACTTTGTTCATCCGAGCAATCAATGATTGTTGATCTTCCATTAAAAGAAAAAGTTATTGAAGAAGCTATTGTCCAAGGCTGTTATTTTGTCAATGCAGAAGAAAAAGAAAAACTCGCAAGAGCAATTCAAACAAATCTTCGGATCAATCCTGAAATTGTTGGAAAGCCTGCAACTTTCATAGCAAAGTATGCTGGATTTGAAGTCCCTGAAAACACAAGAGTGTTAATGGCAACCTGTTATGAAGTTGGTAAAAAAGAACCGCTATCAATTGAAAAACTTTCTCCTGTTTTGTCTTTTTATGTTGTTGACGGATGGCTCGAAGGCTGTCATCGCTGCATTGATCTTCTGCAGTTTGGAGGTATGGGACACACAATGGTTATTCATTCCAACGATGAACCGATTATAATGAAATTTGCTCTTGAGAAACCGGCATTCCGAATTTTAGTTAATACAGTTGCATCGATTGGTGCAGTCGGTTACACAACAGCACTTGAACCCTCGATGACACTTGGACCGGGAACCTGGGGTGGTTCAATCATTTCTGATAACGTAAGCGCAAAACATCTTTTGAATCTTAAGAGTCTGGCTTTTGAAACCAATCCAATCAACAAAGGAAAAAGTGTAGATAAGTTCGAAGTTCAGAAATACAAAGGCGGAAAAGACTGGTTTATAAAAGAGATTGAGGAAAGACTTCGTGATCGTGCAGGTAATCCACCGTTAAAAGATGTTTACACTTATGCAGAGAAAGAAAAAACAATTGAAGAGGAACCAGTACCAGTAAAACCTGTTACCTATGGAAGCGGAATGAGCGAAGAAGAAATTAAAAAAATAATTAAAGAGTTCAAGTGATATTAGACAGATGACAAATTTTTCGGCCAGAGGCGGACAAGCAGAAAGATGTCATCTTTAAACTACCCTAGTGAGCAAACTGCGGAAAAAGATGCGAAAATTTAAGCACCACAGCCTCTGCAATTAAATATGCGGTGCCCTTATGTGTAAGCAAATCCGTATTAACTGTCATATGATAAAGCAATGGATCGTCAGCATCAACGTGGAAATGTGACTTCAAATATTTCTTACGATTCTCATCCTCTTTCTTAATGTAACTAATAGCTTCTTTTTCATTCAT
>JALONF010000305.1 GCA_025455085.1 Ignavibacteriaceae bacterium | reverse complement strand
CGGGACCGGTAAAGAGCTCGTTGCAAAAGCATTGCATTACAATTCAAAAAGATCAAACAAACCATTCATCGCACTAAACTGCGGAGCTATCTCAGAAAACCTAATAGAGAGTGAATTGTTTGGACACAAAAAAGGTGCATTCACTGGCGCTATAAGTGATAAGGAGGGATTTATCAAAGCAGCAGAAGCCGGGACATTATTCCTCGACGAAATAAGTGAGATGCCCCCGCAGCTACAGGTCAAGCTTTTGAGAGCCATCCAGGAAAAAGAATATACACCTGTTGGGACTACAATTTCCCTTCCGGTAAACGTACGATTCATAGCTTCAACGAACAGAAATCTGCAGGAGTACGTAAGCCAGGGAAAGTTCAGAGAAGATTTGTTTTACAGACTTAATGTTGTGGACATTCATTTGCCTTCTCTCAAAGAACGTGAAGGCGACATTCCCCTGCTTGCCGAACACTTTCTCGAAAAATACAGAAAGCAAATGAACAAAAACATCAAAGGAATTTCTAATGACGCTATGAGAGCCCTGATGAATCACGAATGGAAGGGTGAAATAAGAGAACTGGAAAATGTAATGGAAAGATCGGTAATCTTTTGTAATGAGGATTTCATTAATGTCAAAAACCTCCCTGTCCAGTTTCAGTCAGCTACGGAGCCTACAGATTTTTCTCCATCAGGTTCGCTGGATGAATCTGTAAAAAGATTTGAGAAAGAAATTATAACACGTGCGCTGGAAGCTAATGAGTTTAACAAGGAAAAGACTGCTGATGCTTTGCAGGTTGGTCTCTCGACACTCTACCGAAAAATGAAAGAATTGGACATTCAAATCTAAATCGGTCTAAATAATTTTTCTTAAGCAATGAAAGACCTAATAATCAGTGATGATAAAAGTAAGCTTGATGCTGAGTTGATTCATAAATTTCTAGCATCATCTTACTGGGCTGAAGGAAGAACAATTGAAGCCGTAAAAAAATCAATTGAACATTCCATTTGCTTCGGACTTTACAAAAATGATAAGCAAATAGGCTTTGCTAGAATTTTAACTGATCATACAGTCATCGCATATTTGATGGATGTATTTATCCTTGAAGAATATAGAGGCAAGGGATTTTCAAAGTTGTTACTCAAAAGAATTTTTGAGGATGAGAGATTCAAGAGCATAAAGAAGTGGATGCTTGCAACAAAAGACGCTCACTCTCTTTACGCTGGTTTTGGATTTGAGAAGCTAAAGAATCCTGACCGGCTAATGGAAAAAGTTGTCCGGGAAAAATGATTCACTTGGAAAAAGAACTCGATTTAATTCTAAATTATGCAAATTTTGGGCTTTATCCCTTCTCAATAACGAGAAGATTTTTTAAGTTTACTGGGCTTCTAATCTCTTTCTTGATGCTTGTTGATGGTATTGTCTTTGTTAGCAATTAGCAACTAATTTTCTGAACTAATTAACTAAAAACAAAAGGATCATTAAATGAAAAATACTTTCTTCTTCGTTTTGTTTATATCAGCAATAGTTGCACTTTTCGCAATCGCTTTTTCATTTGCACAGGACCAGGGCCTTGATGGTAAGAAAATCTTTGTTGATGCAAAGTGTAATAGTTGTCATACAGTAACTGCCATGGAAATTACTTCAAAAAAAGATGATGCCACTGATCTTTCCAACGCTGGAACTTTAGGCGATGCCCAACTTATGAAATCTTATCTTCTGAAAGAAGCAAAGATTAATGAGAAAGAACATAAAATGAAATTCAAAGGAACTGATGAAGAGTTAAATGGCCTTGTAAATTGGTTGTTAACATTAAAGACAGAATCAGAAGGTTAAGTTTTAAGTCAAAATAGATATCTCTTAAATGAACATAAAACAATTATATAGAAGAACACTCATACTAATTATGGGTGTTTTTCTTTTTGTAATAGGTAATTCTTTTGCGCAGTCTAATGATGACTGCCTGATGTGTCATGATGATGATTCGTTCACCATGGAAAAAGATGGTAAAGAAATTCCGATTAACGTCAGCGAATCTAAATTTAAATCATCTGCTCATTCAAAACTTCAGTGTATTTCCTGCCACGTAGGATTTGATGCTGAAGCAATACCACACAGTGAAAATCTTAGCCCAAAAAATTGTATTAGCTGCCACCAGAAAAATGTAATGAAGCATCTTTTTCATCCCAAATTATTGAAAGCAACTGGCAACGAAAAAGATAAAGACCTAAATTGCATCAGCTGCCACGATTACCATTATGCAAGCAGTCCAAATAAACCCGGAGCTAAGTGGAGCACAGAAAACCTTCATATATCATGTGGTCAATGTCATAAAGAAGCAAAAGACAAATTTGTCGAATCTGAGCACTTCAGGTCTTTTCAGGAAGGAATGTTGGGAGCCCCAAATTGTCTCCATTGCCACAAAAGTCCAGTTGCCAAAGTACACGAGAATGAAGACATAGTAACTGTTAAAATCTCGCAGGAAAAATTATGTTTGTCCTGCCATCTCGATTCGCCTGAAGTGCGGGCACGAACTACTGTTACCGCTGGCTTCATAACTATGTACGAAAAAAGTGTTCACGGTTCGGCATTAAACTCCGGTAACTCCGAAGCTGCTACCTGTATTGATTGCCATAACTCTCACAATATTTTAAAAAGCACTAATAACAACTCAGCTACTTTCAAGCAAAACATACCTGAAACCTGTGGTAAATGTCATGATGATATATCGAAAGAATATTTAGAGAGTATACATGGCACGGCGGTAATGCGTGGGATGAAAGAATCTCCTGATTGCACAGACTGCCACGGTGAACATAATATTCTAAAGCACGACGATCCGAGATCACCTGTTTCATTTCAAAATCTTTCAAGGGAAGTTTGCTCACCCTGCCACAGCTCGGTGCGACTATCGGAAAAATATGGTTTATCAAATAACAGGTTTGAAACTTTTTCTGACAGTTATCACGGTTTAGCAGTTGAAGGTGGTTCAGTCTCCGTGGCTAATTGTGCAAGTTGCCATGGCGCTCACAATATCAAACCATCATCAGACTCAACTTCAACCGTAAGCAAAGCAAACATTGTAGAAACTTGTGGGGGTTGTCATCCAGGTGCAAATGAAAGATTTACAGTTGGTAAAATCCATATTACAAGACAAGAGGAAAGTGAGCCGATAATTTATTTTATTGCGACGATGTATATTTCTATGATATTCGTCGTCATCGGATTGATGTTTGTACATAATGTTTTTGACTTCTTCAGAAAATCTAAAATCAAAAAGATGAAGCAGCGTGGCTTGATTCGTGAGGAGCGGCACAGTCATAGATTATATCTTCGAATGACAGTAAA
>JALONF010000304.1 GCA_025455085.1 Ignavibacteriaceae bacterium | reverse complement strand
AAAATCATTTTCACCGGAAGCACCACCGCTGTTTATCAATCCTGCTCTTCCCATATAATTATTAATTACCTGGTAGCGTGTTAAATCAATCGGATGATCAGTGGATAAATCAGAATAAACTTTTTTGTGAGTCTTTCCGAATTTTATTGCATTGTAGCCGCCATTATTCTCAGGCATCTTCTGCTTGATAATATCTGCTTCGATTGTAACACCAAGATGGTTTGCCTGGCCGGTTAAATCTGCAGAGACGTGATAATCTTTATCCTTTTTGAATTCAGGATTTCTAAGATAGCACCATAAAACTGTTGCCATTCCAAGTTCGTGAGCGTACTGGAAAGCTTCGCTTACTTCGATTATTTGTCGTGCACTTTCATCAGAACCAAAATAAATTGTTGCACCGACAGCAGCAGCTCCCATATCAAATGCCTGTTCAACTCCTGCAAACATTATCTGATCAAATTTGTTTGGAAAAGTTAACAGCTCATTGTGATTGAGCTTTAGAATGAAAGGAATTTTGTGTGAATATTTTCTGGAGACCATTCCAAGCACACCAAGTGTTGAAGCACAGGCGTTGCATCCGCCTTCAACAGCAAGCTTAACGATATTTTCAGGATCGAAATAAATCGGATTTGGTGCAAAAGAAGCACCGGCAGAATGTTCAATTCCCTGGTCAACAGGAAGAATTGAAACGTAACCTGTTCCGGTTAATCTTCCGGTGTGGAGTATCCAGTTTAAATTTTTCAAAACATTTGGTGTCCTGTCGCTTTGTAAAAATACGCGGTCAACAAAATCAGGACCGGGAAGGTGCAATTGCTCTTTGGGAAATTTTGCTTTATAACTTAAGAGTTCATCAGCTTCTTTGCCTAACAACTCCTGAATCTTTTTTAACATAACAACTCCAGATTAGATTTTTAAGTAATGATTAATTTCAGTGAATAGTAGTTTAAAAATAAGGTTAAAGTAGATTAAGAGAAAGAGTATGAGTAAGAGTAAGAAAAGTAAATTTTAAACAAAAAAAGGCGGCATGATGCCGCCTGAAAATTGGTAGAGTTAATTTTAATCTATTATCTCGATCAGTGCGCTGGTAACCGTTTTATCATCTTCATCAAGTAAAAATACTCTATAAAATCCTGGTTCTTCAAATTCCATATCACTTTCATCATTTCTTGCGAAGAAAACGTATTTCATATCTCTGGTGATCGTAAAATAGAATTTTTTATAGTATTCAAATTTGCCGTTTCTTTCATTGTATTTATCGTACTGGATTGCCACTTCCTTCAACCTAAGTTCAGAATCTGATTTAACCATTACCGTGATGTACCCTGTTGTAAATCTATCACTGACTCCAATTTCACCATCATAATCATCATACCTTTCGCAGAAATACATCACAGGTTCGGACTGCGCAAATGTGCTTGAGTACATTGCCATGAATGTGAGAATCATTGTGAGCAAGAACAGATAGTTCAGTTTTTTCATTATTATCTCCTATATTGGTTATTTATTGAGTTAGTTATTTGAGCTTACCTTGCTAAAAATCGTACCGTTTTTATTGAATTATTTATCGTTAAAATCGCTGAAAAATATAATTGCACTTAATAAACTAGTTAATATTTACCTGAATGCCGGAATCCAAGCCAAGAATTACGGGCAAAAATTTTAGAGCAGTTTATTCCTAAGAAAGAAATGTTTTAGCCCTCGGTTGAAAAAATCCGTTTTTTATTGAATAAAAACAAGTGGAGGCAAAAATATTTTTCAACAAATACTAAAAAAGAAGCTTCATTGTTTTTAATATATTTGTCATTGTTAGTTTAGGAAATAATAACTGTTGAACAAGGACATAATAACACATATCTGTTTCGATCTCGATGGTACTCTCGTTGATTCAAAAGATACAATTCTTGAAAGCACAAAATCTGCTTTAGATAAGCTGAATATAAGTTACGATATTCCCGTAGATGCATTTACGAATATGATCGGAATGCATTTCGTTGAAATCTTCGAAGAATTGAAAATCAATGTACCTGATTTCGAAAAATTCATATCAATTTATAAAGCACTGTATTTTGATTTTATGGACTCATCATATCTTTATCCGGGAGTTCATCAAACGCTCCAATACCTGAATGAAAATAATATTAAAGTTTCACTCCTCACCACAAAAGTTCAAGATCAGGCAGAAAAAATAATTGACCACTTTAATCTTCGTTCATCCTTTAATTATCTGATGGGAAGAAGAGATGGATTAGCACATAAACCTTCACCCGAACCTCTGATTTATATTTGTAATGAATTAAACATTAAGTCATCTGAGACTCTGATGGTTGGTGATACAGAACTTGATATTCAATGCGGGAAAAGTGCCGGTTCAAAATCCTGCGGAGTTTTATATGGTTACAGAACGAAAGATCAACTCGAAAAAGAAAAGCCGGACTTTTTAATATCCGGCCTTAATGAATTGAAAACTATTTTAGTGTAGGAGTATGAAAAAGAGTAAGAGAAAGAATGAATCTTACTCTTATTCTTATTCTTAATCTTATTTAATTACAACCATCTTTCTAGTCTGCGTAAATGAACCTGCTTTCAGAGTGTAAATATAAACTCCTGAACCCAGGCTATTTTTCAAATCTTCAGTCGAGAATTCAATCGAGTAATTACCGGCTTCTTTATATTCATTAACAAGAACCGTTACTTCAGAACCGAGCAGATTGTAAACCGTTAAGTTTACCTGACCGGCGGCTGGAATTGAATAGTTGATGACTGTTGATGGATTGAAAGGATTCGGATAGTTCTGCTCGAGAGCATAATCATATATACCTTCAAATTGAACTCCTTCAGTTGTATAAATTTTGTATGAACCATCGAAGTCAATCTGTTTCAATCTGTAAAGCAAGGTTCCTTTAATCGGATTTTTATCGGTGAAAGAATAGTCCTTTGGAGTCGTTGAATTTCCGCTTCCCTCCACAAAACCGATCGTCTGCCAACCATTATTGTTGGAGAGCGATTTTCTTTCGATCTCAAAGCCCATATTATTCAGTTCACTTGATGTTGCCCAGTTCAGAATAACTTCTGTGTTAAATACAGCTGCAGTGAATGAAGATAATTCAACTGGAACTATTCCGTAGACAAAAACTACAATATCATCAACGTACCAGCCATCAGCAACAGTATTACCATCAGTCCTTAACTGATACTGAAATTTATTCTGCGCTGCGGTTCGACCTGTTAAATCCATCTCTTCCTGAGACCAGTTAGTCCGAACTCCGTCGTATAAAGGCTGACCGTTTGGCTGAAAGCTTCCAACACCAGGTTCTGTATAATTACCTGCTAAAGGTATCCATGTTGA
>JALONF010000303.1 GCA_025455085.1 Ignavibacteriaceae bacterium | reverse complement strand
TGTCTGCTTCCTCCATAAGAGATCATCCTCAGATTAAAATGCTTTAGTGATTCCAGTACTTCGTTGATGATTCCTTTTTGCTCTATCAGGTTTTCGCCAACGACACAGATGATTGTTTGATCCGAATCAACTTCAACAGCACCGTAATACTTGAGCTCTTCTGTAATTTCTGAAAGACAAGTCGTGTCATCAATCGTAACTGAGACGGCGACCTCAGATGTGGTTATCATATCTATTGGAGTTTTAAATCGCTCGAACACCTCAAATACTTTTCTTAAAAATCCATAAGCCAATAACATTCTGCCTGATTTGATCTTTATGGCTGTGATTCCATCTTTTGCTGCTACAGCTTTTATTCCTGAGCCATTTGCTTCACCGGAAATTAAAGTTCCGGGATCTTCCGGCTTCATTGTGTTTTTAAGTCGAACAGGAATATTTGCCAGCTTAGCCGGAAGAACACTTGATGGATGAAGAATTTTTGCGCCGAAATATGCCAGTTCTGCTGCTTCATCAAACGATAATCGCTCAATGGGATGAGTATTTTCAACATACCTTGGATCGTTATTGTGGAAACCGCTTATGTCTGTCCATATCTGAATTTCCTCTGCATTGATTGCGGCGCCAATTAGAGATGCGCTGTAATCACTTCCGCCGCGTTTTAAGTTGTCCACTTCGCCATAAAGATTTCTGCAGATGTAACCTTGCGTAATGAACAATTTTTTGTCAGTATATTTTTCTAGCTCTCTTGTGAGATTTTCTTTGATGTAATAGTTGTCCGGCTCTCCGTTTGTATCTATTCTCATAAAATTTAAAGCTGGTATAAGCACTGAATCAATTTTCTGTTCCTGCAAATAAAGATGAAAAAGTGCTGTTGAAATTAACTCACCCTGTGCAAGTATCCCTCTCTCTTCGTGGATAGTGAATAGATCCTGTGTGAAAGATTTTAAATAACTAAAGTGTGAATCAATAAGTGCAGAAGCTTCTTTGCTTATTGTAGGATCGGAATAAAAATCGGAAATGACCTGCTTATATTTTTTTTCAAGCTGATTGATTAGTTGATTGGCTTTAGAATTCTTCTTTGAGTAAAGTGCTTCAGCAATTTGAAGAAGCGCGTTTGTGGTGCCTGACATTGCTGAAAGAACGAGAATTTGTTTTTCTTCGTTATTGATTAATTTAGTGACTTCTTTCATTCTATCTGCAGAACCAACCGAAGTGCCGCCGAATTTTAAGACTTTCATTTAACCTGTTCTACTCCTTATAAAATTTGGGGCAAATATATAGATTAGAAGTTAAATAGTTGCTAACTACCAATTTAGAGAAGCATAAATCGCTCTAATGTATGGAGTCGCTTTCAAGAATTATTTCTCTTAAATTTGTATTAAAATTTATTCTAGTCTTGTAAACTTGGAGTCGTTATGAACCAGAAAAAAATAGTTCCCGCAATAAGAACTGATAACATTACCTATGCAGTAAGAGACATCGTTGTACTTGCAAATGAAGTTGCAAAATCAGGAAAGGAAATGTTATATCTCAATATTGGTGATCCGAACCTGTTTGACTTTCAGCCGCCACAGCATCTCGTAAAAGCCACTTACGATGCAATGATGAAAAACTTAAACGGATACGCGCCTTCTTCAGGAATAAAAGAAGCTGTAACAGCGATTGAAAAGGAAGCTGAACGAAAAGGGATTAAAAACGTTCATGATATTTTTGTAACAACCGGTGCAAGCGAAGCGATTGATATCTGTCTGACTGCACTTGTTAACGATGGTGAAAATGTTTTGACTCCTACACCCGGCTATCCGCTTTACACTGCGATTGCAAGCAAGCTTCAGATGATGGAAAATCCATATTACTTAAATGAAGAGAACGGCTGGCTGCCTGATGTTGATGATATCAAAAGTAAAATTAATAAGAAGACGAAAGCTATCATTCTTATCAATCCAAATAATCCGACTGGTTCACTATACACAACTGAAAATCTTCAGGCAATAATTGATCTTGCACTTGAAAACGATCTTGTAATCTTTGCTGATGAGATTTATGACAAGCTTCTTTTTGATGGAAAAAAACATATCTCAATTGCATCAATGAACAGAGATGTTTCGTGTATAACGTTTGGTGGACTTTCAAAAAATTATATGGTGCCGGGATTCAGAATTGGGTGGGGAATTGTAAGCGGTAGAAAGGAAATTCTTTCAGATTACATTGAAGCAATAAACAAAATATTGCGCGCAAGACTTTCCGCAAATCATCCTGAACAGTATGGAATAAAAATTTCTCTGGAAGGTGATCAGTCTCATCTGGTGGAGGCAAATGCAAAATTGACTTCCCGAAGAAATATGACAGTTGAAATGCTCAATTCAATAGATGGTATTTCCTGCGTAAAACCGGAAGGTGCTTTTTATGCTTTCCCGCAATTGCACGGTATCGATTCTGATGCTCACTTCGTCGGACAATTAATTAAAGAAACTGGTGTGGTTGTAGTACCGGGAAGTGGTTTCGGTCAGGTTCCAGGAACAAATCATTTCAGAGTTGTATTTTTGCCGAATGAAAAAATACTAGAGAAAGCGTATAAATCTATAGGAGACTTTTTGAAGAAGTATTTGAAAAAATTTCCGAAGAGTGTGGAAGTTTAATGACAGTTAAAAAATTTCTAAATAGTTTAGCAAATGGGAAGATCGATATTATTCAGTTATTTCTCGATCAATTGGCAATACTGAAAATTGATTATTGTGTAATCGGTGGATTAGGTGTTAATGCTTATGCAGAACCTGTAGCAAGCCTTGATCTGGATTTAGTTTTAGCAATTGAGGATGTCGAAAGAATGCTAAATACGATATCAAAACCTCGGGGAGAATTTACTGTAATAAAATTTCCGCACAGCATTAACCTGGCTCACACTGACTCAGATTTACGCATTCAGATTCAGACTGATGAAAGGTATCAATCATTTATAAAAAATTCTTCTGTTAAAAATGTTTTGGGATATCAGATGAAAGTCGCTGCATTGGAAGATTTATTAAATGGAAAAATCTGGGCTTATTCAGACGAAGAGAGAAGGAAAAGTAAACGTCAAAAAGATTTAGCGGATATTATGCGGTTAGTTGAAACTTTCCCGAATCTTATCGAAAAGCTTCCAGAAAAAATTAGAAAATTAATTAGCTAAATCTTCCGTTTATCGTTATTGGTTTTGTGCTTATATTTGCCCCTAAACTCTATTATAATCAGCAAAATTTGTGGACAATTACTACTTAACAACACTCCCCGGCGGGACGAAAATAATATCTGAATTTATACCCCATGTTAAATCATTTACGCTTGGCTTTTGGTTTAATGTTGGTGCCCG
>JALONF010000302.1 GCA_025455085.1 Ignavibacteriaceae bacterium | reverse complement strand
TCCTGGAATATTAAAAAAAACATATCCCAAAGAGTATCCAGACTTACTCAACGGTATCGGTATTTGGGGATTTAGGTCCAAATCTTTAAAAGAAAAATTTGAGATGGAATTTGGTACAAACTATGATACATTTATTTGCTCGTCAGGGGTTCCTCAGGAATATTTAAGTTCCTCTCATACAAAAAAGCGATTTGAAAATAAAGTAAAGAAGTTTTGTTATGTAGGTATGTTCATTCCCCGTAAAAGAGTCTCTGACATTATAATCGCCTTACATAAAGCATTTCCACTAAAGGATTTTGAACTGGATATTGTTGGTGAAGGCATGGAAAGAAGAAACTTGGAAATGCTGACACAAAAACTGGATCTGCAGTCAAATGTAATATTTTATGGAAAATTGCAGCGAGACGAGGTTCAAATAATTTTAAATAAGGCAGATTGCTTTATTATGGTAAGTGAAAATGAAGCATTCGGATTAGTATATTTAGAAGCTATGGCTAATGGTTGTATCACCATTGGATCGAGAGGAGAAGGAATCGACGGAGTGATTCAACACGGATTAAATGGATTTCTGTGTGAAGCAGGGAATAGTGATCAATTATCCGAAATTATTATCACAATAAACTCCCTTTCCCGGGAAAAACTCACTGAAATTTCTCAAATTGCTATTGAAACAGCACAGGAAATGACTGATAGTAAGGTTGCGGATAGATATCTGAAGAATGTTCTTCGTAACTAATATTAAAACTTGAATGAACTTTTAAGCAGCAGTAATCTTGGCATGGGTATTACCGGATCAATCACAAAAAATAATTAAATTCCAAGGTTTTAAAATATTCTGAATAGGAGATAAATTTTTAAAAGAAATTAAGAATCAATGAATCAATGAAAGATGTAACTATTTGTTCAAAATGTGTAATGGACACAACTGTCCTCAATATTTCTTTTGATGAAAACGGGGTATGTAATTTTTGTAAAGATTATATTCATAGAATAACCAAGGATTTATATACCGGAGATGAAGCTAAGAATCGATTAGAATCTTTGGTAAAGAGAATAAAAGAAAGAGGGAAAAACAATGAATATGATTGTTTGATCGGTGTCAGTGGAGGGGTGGATAGTACCTATGTTGCCTACCTGGTAAAGAAAGTTTATGGGCTTCGTCCTCTGGCAATTCATTTAGATAACGGGTGGAACTCTGAACTTTCGGTTGCTAATGTGGAACAGATAGTAAAAAGGCTTGGTATAGATCTTTACACACATGTACTCGACTGGGAACAGTTCAGGGATATCCAGGTGGCTTTCCTTCGTTCAGGTATATCAAATATCGAGATCCCTACAGATCATGCTATTTGGGCAGTCCTTGTTAAAACGGCAGCCAGATATGGTATTAGGTACATAATTGCAGGAAATAATATTGTTACAGAATCCATAATGCCAGCATCATGGCTTTATGGCTCAAAAGATGCCAGACTTATTGAAGGCATCCATGCCACTTTTGGTAAGGAGAAACTAAAGGGATTTCCAAGGCTTGCGTTATATGATTATATAAACTATTTCCTGGTAAAGGGTATCAGGTGGATCCCGATTTTAAACTATGTGCAGTACATAAAGAAAGAGGCTAAGCAAATTATAACCGATGAACTTGGGTGGAGAGATTACGGAGGTAAACATTACGAATCTATTTTCACGAGGTTCTTCCATGCATATTACCTTCCGGAAAAATTCGGCTATGACCTCCGCAGGTCATATCTTTCTGCACTGATACTTTCAGGACAGATTACTCGTGAAGATGCACTCACCGAACTAGAGTCGCCACCCTCACCAGCAGAACAGTTGAAATCAGATAGGGAATATGTAATTAAGAAGCTTAGATTAAGCGATATTGAATTTGAGGAGATCATGAATTCTCCTAAGAAGACATTCAGAGATTACCCCAATAATGATGGAATTTGGCGCCGCTTTAACGGCCTTGTTAGCGCTGCTAGACAAAGGATTATTCGTGTTAATTAATTCAGGGATAACTGGGAAAACATCCTAACCAAGTCCTAAAGGTATATTTCCTTCCCAAGAAATTCAATGATTCAATTTGGAACTTGTTTTCGTTTCATTAAAGAATGATTTAATGAATTTCCTCTATACCGTCATTTTTACATTGATTGTAATTATTGGTGTTTCTTGCACAGAAAAGAACCAGTATATCCCTGACGATGTTTTTAGTATTAAGATTGGCTCTAATGTGATGAAGATTTATGATACAATTGATATTTCATTGGAGATTTCTGGTGAATATAATATCAATCCATCAGTCGAGTGGTCTGCGAGTCCAGGTTCAATTTTACATACAGGATCGATTGTGAAATTTGTTGCCCCGGAGAAAAGTTGTATCGTATCTTTGGAAGCCAGGATTGCTTTGAAAGAATCAATTATTATCAAGACTACAGATATTCTTGTATATAGTCAGCTCGTGATTCTGAAGGCTGATGATATGATCTGTGATGGAAACAATGAAGTATCTCCCGCATGGCGAAAATTCACTGATTACATTATATCAAAAAAAATCAAGACCAGTATCGGACTGATTGGCAATTCACTGGAAAGCGGTAACGAAGCGTATTTTGCTTATTTAAAATCACTGAGTGTGTCAGGCATTGAATTATGGAATCATGGCTATGATCATGAAATTAGATATCTCGAAGGCTCCGGATATACATGGGAATTCAAGAACAAACCTTACGAATATCAAAAAGAACACCTGAATAAAACGCAGTTACTTGCCTATACAACACTGGGATTAATATTACACACTTTTGGCGCTCCTGCTAATGCCCTTGATTCCACCACTCTCAAGCTGATTAATGAAACAGCAGATATTAAAGTGTGGTTCTTTGGAATGAAGACTGATTCCAAACTAGTAATATTAAGAAACATAGAACTCGAATACCCTACGGGAAAACCTGACTTTGAGAAATTTGTTGTCAACTACAGGTCTGATTATGATTGTATTCCTGTTCAAATTCATCCGAATTCTTGGACGGATTCGTCCTTTTCGGAATTTGAGAAGATGACAGATTTTCTCATTGGCAAGGGAGTGACATTCATCAATCCATATGAATACTATATATTACTGAATTCATTTTAGGTATCAGATTACCCATATTAAAAATTTATTATAATTTTGGTTGGTTGTTTTACAAAGATGCTTTCATGCATAAAGACATCTCAAGGAAGAACGAAGCTTCAGTAATTAGTCTTCCGAAGATCTGTGATGCTCGCGGAAATCTGTCATATATCGAGGAGCTTAATCATATTGGATTTAAAATTTGCAGATGCTATTGGATCTATGATGTTCCTGG
>JALONF010000301.1 GCA_025455085.1 Ignavibacteriaceae bacterium | reverse complement strand
GCACTCTCTGAAGTTTATTTTCGAAGGGCGCTCGCCGAAATGGATGTGGATCCCGACAAAGCCTGCCCGGATCTTTTGGCTGCAATTGAACGTGGTCATCAATCGGCAAAAGAATTGTACGACTTGATCTGTAAGGAGGAGTAAACTCAGGATTAAATTTTTATTATAATTTTAGGGAATTAATATAGTTCAAAAATAAGCACCGCTCTCAATTTATATTTGTGGTGACGATTAAATATTGTTTAATAATCAAATCAATCACTATGAAAATCAAATACCTATCAAAAACGATTTTACTTTTAATTTCTATTTTATCTTTATTATTAACAACTATTTCATTTGCACAAAACAGCTCTTTTGGTATTACGGATAAGGACTATACAGAGTTAGAAAATTCTTTATACCTATCTAAATATCATCTGAACAATAGTTCAAACCCAGTTTATCGAAATAGTCTGGCTTTTAAAAATCAGCTTAATCAAAAATGGGGCTCAGTAAACCTACCACCTGAATTAATTAATGATGATTTCAAACCATGGGAATCAGAAAAACATTTCTGGATTGGTGCAGGTGAAGTAGCCATACTTGAATTTATCCCGTGGGCACTTGCCAAATGGTTTCGAACCTGGGAAGACCCTGCCAAAAACTGGGCGAATGTGTCCTCAGAAACCTGGTGGCGAAATTTATCCAGCGGCTGGGAATACGATGGTGATAACTTCACAACTAATAACTTTGCTCATCCATACCACGGTGCTTTATTTTTTAACGCTGGAAGAACGAACGGATATAATTTTTGGGAATCAACTGCATTTTCTTTGGTAGGAAGTGCAATCTGGGAACATTTCGGTGAAACTTACAGACCATCTTTTAATGACTGGATTTACACGGGAATCGGCGGAGCAAATCTCGGCGAAATTTTCTATCGCTTATCATCAATGGTTACCGATAACCGTGCATCAGGATCTGAGAGAGTCTGGTCAGAAATTTGGGGAACATTACTTAACCCTGTAAGAGGTTTTAACAGGGCAATATCTGGTGAGATGGGTCAGAATTTTGATAATCCAGAATGGAGCAGACCGGAAAATTTTCTAATTACATTTGATGGCGGCACAAGATCTATGGACAAAGACGGAGATGAAAAATATACTTCAAAAGAAGTTGAAGGACTTTTCACTCTGAACCTCGCTTATGGCAATCGTTTTAAAGTAAAAAAACCATTCGACTTTTTCGGATTTGAATTTGCAATAGCTTCTAACAAACCACACTTTACCACAATGAACAGCACTGGATTCCTGTTTGGCTGGGAATTAGAAAAAAACAAGCATCGTCTTGATGTAAGTCTTGATTTCAATTTTAATGATTTAATAAAAGAAGAATATTCAGAAACTGATACTGTATATAAGGGATTTCTATTTGGTTCGACTCAGATTTTTCCGCACCTCTCATCAAAACCAATATAGTTACTCGTTTTGGAATAAATGGAATGATGATGGCTGCTACTCCTAATGATTTTTACGTTGATGTTGAAGGAAGAACAAATGATTTTGGACCGGGTGTCGGAACAAGAATTTACGCAGCGATTCAGAATGGAATCTGGAATTATGTAAGCTTGCTCTATTACGGTGCCTGGTTATGGACTCAATCGCAGCCGGATAATTCAAAGCATCATATTCATTTCCTCATTCTTGAAGCACAATATCCTATTACAAAATACTTCTCGATTGGATTTAGCACCGGTGTGTATTGGAGAGAAAGTTACTATGATGCTTACAGCGGAATTATAGGCGGCGTAGAATACACCAGAGAACCAAGCGATGTTACGAGAAGTCATCCTATTGGAAGACTTTTTTTCAGAACAGCCATACTTGATTTATAATTTAAATAGAATAAAAAGAATTTCTATAAAAGGAATTTTATTATGAAAAAAATAATTTTAACTCTGATGTTAGTAATGACCTTAGGACCTCTCTTCACAGTTTTTGCCCAGTCTGAAAGCTATCTTAAGAATAGAATATTTGTTGAAGGATTATACATCAGGAATATTGGAAACTTCGGCAGTGTCTGGTCAAATGCTTCAGGTGGATACCTCGGATATGGAATCGCTTTTCCTGATCATAATTATTTAATGATGAGAGCCGGTTACATCAATAATAAACTAAAAGATAACCCCAACACTCAGGAAGATCTTACAAATCAGGATCCATATATTACGATGATCCCGATTGAAATTGGAGGCAGATATTATTTTAATGATTACATCGTAATGCCGTTCATCCAGTTTATGACTGGTTTAAATTTAGTTTTTACTAATGGTGATATTGTTGGTGAGAATGAGGAGGAAAATCTTGTTAAGTTTGCCTGGCAGGTTGGTTTAGGATTTACTGTTAATATAATCGGCAATATTAGTGTTGATGCTGGAGTAAATTATCAATCTAACTTTTATGACGATAATGCGATGAATACAGGATTTGAATATACAGTTGGAATGGGTTACGCAATCGGCAATTGAAATTCTATCAATATAAATTATGACTGAGCCAGCAAATAAAACAGGAAAAAGTTTTCAAGTGATGGTAATTTTTGCCAGCTTTGTAATCATCGTTGCCGGAATGAAAGCTGCTGAGTCAATTATCGTTCCCTTTTTACTGGCAATGTTCATTTCAATAATTGCACTCCCACCATTCCTTTGGCTACAGCAGAAAAAAGTTCCCAGAGGACTAGCATTAGTTATATTAGTCCTAACCTTTCTCACTTTTATTTTCCTTATCGGGTTACTTATCGGAACTTCAATTACTGATTTTACTTCAAACCTTCCTCTCTATGAGCAAAAACTTCAAAATCAGACACAGGCTATAGTGAGCTGGTTGATCGAAAAAAAATATATCGAATCCAATTTTCAAATTTCGAATGCTTTTAAACCGGGTGTAGTACTCGACATTGCTGGGAATGTCTTTAACCAGTTAAGCAATTTATTTACAAATGGTTTCTTGATTCTGCTCACAGTAATATTTATGATGCTGGAAGTATCGAGCCTGCCCAAGAAAATAAATGAAATGTTCGCAAATCCGGAGGCATCACTATCAAGTATTAAAGCGGTGACCCAGAATATAAATAAGTATATCACTCTGAAAACTATTATGAATTTATGCAATGCGCTACTTGTTACAATATTTCTTTTTTTTATGGGAGTTGATTACTATTTGCTTTGGGGTTTACTCGCATTTATGCTCAATTATATTCCTACCATCGGTTCCTTTTTCGCATTATTGCCTCCTGCTTTATTAGCTCTTGTTCAGTTTGGTTTTGTTGAAGCAATTGTTGTTGTAATTGGTTTTATAATCATCAACACACTCGTTGGAAACATTATCGAACCCAGATTTATGGGAAAAGGTTTAGGTCTTTCAACTCTCGTCGTTTTTCTTTCATTGATTTTCTGGGGATGGGTTCTTGGTCCAATCGGAATGCTTCTTTCCGTTCCGCTTACAATTACAATCAAAATCGCTCTTGATAGCTCAGATGAAACCCGCTGGTTAGCAATTCTACTCGGTCCTGAGAATACTGAATAGTTTTGTATTTTTGAATATGCTGTGCTATTCAATTACAAGTTCAAAGTCGTTATTCACTTCTATTCTTATCCTGCTGATAAACATTTCTGCTCTCGCTCAAAAAACCGATGTAGTTATTTTGAATAATGGAGATAAAATTACCGGCGAAGTCAAATATTTAAGAGTGGGTATTCTAACATACAAGACCGATAATATGGAAACTGTCGAAATCCAATGGAATAAAATTAAAAGTATTGAAACAAAAAACTTTTTTGAAGTGGAAGTGTCGGATGGGAGAGTTTTTTATGGTTCTATTTCCCCTTCTCATGATGAAGGAATGATGACAGTAAATGGTGTTACAATTGACCACAACCTATTTATGAAATATATTGCGAGAATTAACAGGATTAAAGAGTCCTTCTGGGATATACTTGATGGCTACATCAAACTTGGTTTTAGTTTCACAAAGGCAAGTCAGGTTGGTCAACTAAGCCTCGGCGGCAGTGCAAAATACCGGACTAAGATTTATTTTTCAGAACTTTCTTTAAACTCCGTTATAACTACAACAGAAAAAGAGCCAACATCAAGCAAAAATGATTTATCCCTTTCTTACCAGTTCAATCTTGCAAATGAATGGTTCGCTGCCGGTATTGCATCACTTCAGGAAAACAGCGAACTTGGAATTAAACTGCGCACATCATTAGGCGGTGGACTTGGTAATAATTTTATCCAATCCCAAAATCAATGGCTTTATACTTTAGCAGGATTGTCTATAAACAGAGAAGTAAAAACAGATCAGTCCGAGGCTATATTCAATGTTGAGGCCTTAATTAATGCGCAATATCAGTTATTTAAATATGATCATCCAAAGGCTAACTTTTTGACTTATATTTATGTATTTCCAAGTTTAAGTGATTTAGGCAGATATAGATTTAATTATAACGCACAATTAAGTTGGGAAATATTTTTAGATTTCTACTGGGACTTAACTTTCTATTTTGAGTATGATAATAGCCCGCAAACTGAAAACTCTTCTCAATCAGATTACAGGATAGATACATCAATTAAATATGAATTTTAGGAAAGATTTATGAAAAATATTTTGATTTATTTACTTATTACTTTCGGACTGCTGGTAACTAATAATAAAAATCTGTTTGCACAGGAAAACAACTACTGGAATATTCAGTACGGAACCAGATCAACATTACTCGGCGGTGCAGTAATAGGAAGCGTTTCGGATTTAAGTGCAACATTT
>JALONF010000300.1 GCA_025455085.1 Ignavibacteriaceae bacterium | reverse complement strand
ATTGGTATCATTGCAAACTTGCCAAAGAAGCGGGAGTCCTGTTCATTCTGCGATGAATGCATTGAAGGATCATCAGCAACCGTTACAATCAAACCACCATTAACTCCTGTAATTGCTGAATTTATGAAAGCGTCTGCGGCAACATTTAATCCGACGTGCTTCATACAAACCATCGCACGCTTGCCGGCATAGCTCATTCCGAGTGCGGCTTCCATTGCAGTCTTTTCATTAGCTGACCATTGACTATGAAGTTTTCTTTCTTTCGCTGTTTTATTATGCTGAACGTATTCGGTTATTTCTGTTGAAGGTGTTCCAGGATAGGCATATATACCGGACATTCCCCCATCAATAGCACCCTGAGCAATTGCTTCGGCACCAAGGAGAAGAAGTTTTTCCATAATTCCCTATTGTTTTACTTTTATCGCAAAGGTTTCCAATTTGCAGGAAATCGATTAATTCCTATTTCAAAAATAAGAAAAATGAACACCTCACCGAAACCTTATATAAAAGATAAACTGACTTTATGATCGATTAATCAGCAGATTTTATGTGTTACTCTATTTGAAGTTTACTCTTGAACTCGAGCAGCCGGGGATTATCAGGAGATTTTTTAATAAGCTCATTAAAAAGCACTTCTGCGTTTTCTGTTTTTCCTGTTTCAGAATAAAGATCAAGTAAATTAATTTGAGCATTGATATAATTTGGGAAATATTTACGAACTTTTTCATACTGTTCGATTGCGTTTTGAAGGTTTCCCATCGCCTGATATGAAGCTGCTACATTTCGCATTACAATCGGATTAAATGGTGCCAATTCCTGTGCGGATAGATTGTTCTTCAAAGCTTCTGAATGTCTTCCTAAATAAGAATTAGCTATGCCTCTATAATAATCAACGGGTTGTTTTGAAGCGTCAAGTGGATAAAATATTTCTGATATTTCCTCAAGTTTTTGCAGCATTAATGGATACTGTCTTCGCTCTTTCAAATAAATTGCCTGTCCATAGCTTAATTCTGATTTCACTTTAATATATGAAAGACTGCCGCCAAGAATTATTAGTGCTAAAAGTACCCATTTGAAATGATTCAAATTAGTCTTAAAAGGTTTACTGCTTTTTTCTTTCGATGAAATTAATGCAGTTCCACCTGCTACTGCAGCATAGAAATATGAGGCAAATTTGTGATTAGGAAAGGAAACGAATGAAAATGCAAAGGTAATCAGAAATGTCATAAGCAGCGGAAAATATTTTTCATTCCTTCTGCTTTTACTGAATAGGTTAAATAAGATGGTTAGATAGATCAAGATAAAAATAAGTGATGCTGCAATTCCGCTTTCAGCTAAGATTTCAAGTAAATCATTATGTGCATGAATATTATGAACGAGGAAAAGATTTTTATCATTAAAATAATCTCCGGAATATTGAGGATAGAATCCACTCCACTTATATAATCCTTTTCCCGTAAGCGGCTCCTCTTTTATCATCTGAAGGGAAGCATCCCAAAAATTTAATCGGAGGATATTACTCTTGAAATCTTCATCAAAAAAACTTGCAGCGGTAGATTTAAGATCAGGTCTTTCCCCAACTTTAATGGGAATGAGCGAGATAAGAAATGAAGCTACCAATACCAGCATTACAGCTTTCAACAATGCAAATCTCTCCCCTTTTTCCTTTTTGACAAAAATGAAAACAATATAAAGCACTGTGGCAGCAATTAAAATAATTATCCCCGCGCGGCTTCTCGTAAAGAGTAAGAACGATATATTTACAATTGCTGCAATAAGAAGAAGATGTTTTTTCTCTTTTTCTAAATAGTTTTTTGCTATCAGAAAGAAAGGTATTGCTGGAAGAAGGTACTCAGCAGCAAATCCACGATGCCCCAAAACTGATCCCGGCGGCATAACAGTAGGCAGCGGAAGAATTACTTTCTCAAAGACTTCAAGTACACCAATTATACTGAAAAGAGTTGAGATTATTACCGTTGAATAGGATATTACTTTAAAGAATTTATCTTCACCCAGTATAACATATAAAAGAGAAGATTGAATTAGTATTGATAATGGAATTATAATATCGCTCAATTTTAGGAGAAGCAAATTTGCAGAATCATTCACAAAAGCTGTCAACAGAGTAAATGGAAAAATTATTAGGAGGATTAGAAGTAATTTGTTTAAGTGAATGGATTTATCAATTTTAAACCTGAATATAAAAGTTAGAAACAATAGCAGGGAGATCGAGAAGAAAAACATTCTTTGTATAACATCCATTTCGTACGCAAGCAATGAATATGTAACCGGTGCCAGGAACGTTATCCCGAACAAAATGCTTAAACCAATATTTGTGTTTTTTTTTGCCAAATATTTCAAAAATAAGTATAGACTATACCCGCTACAATTTCCACTGTTAATAGTTTAGTCGGAATGGAAGACTTGAGAACTTTGCAATTAATTTCTTAACTTAAAGAAGTTATTAGTAAGACCTCTTTCAGAAACAGAAATTCTAGAATATTTTGAACAACTTTACATTAAATCCTTTAAAGAAAAGCATAATACGCACTCTTGCTTATTATGATATATTTTCCTATCCATTAACGGCTGACGAAATTTACTATAATCTCGACGAAAACCATACCACTCCTGAAGAAGTAAAAAAAGAACTGGAAAGCTTGTACTCAAATCAGCTTATACAGTTTAAAAATAATTTTTATTTACTTAATAATGATGACTCCTATATCAGGCGAAGAGAAGCAGGAAATGAACTTGCAGTAAAAAGATTAAAAACTGCTCGACGTGTATCCGGATTTATTTCAAGATTTCCTTTTATACGTGGAATTTTACTTTCAGGTTCTATCTCTAAAGGTTTTATGGAAGAGGATTCAGATATAGATTATTTTGTGATAACTCACCCGAATAGAGTTTGGTTTTCAAGATTGATGTTGATGCTTTTTAAGAAAATATTTTTATTTAACTCTAAAAAAATTTTCTGCATAAATTATTTTGTTGATTCGGAAAACCTGGAAATAGAGGAAAAGAATATTTTTACTGCAACTGAGCTGGTTACACTCCTTCCTACATTCGGCAGGGAAATTTACGATGAACTTTACAAAAAAAATATCTGGGTAAAACAGTTTTTCCCAAATTATCCGAAGAGAGATACTCGTGAAGTCTTAAATAGGAAAGACGGGGTGATTAAATCTTTGTTGGAAAGAATTCTAGGTAGAAAACTCGGTGATAAAATCGATGACTATGCAATGGTTTTATTCGATAAATTCAATAAGACAAAGTATAAGGATTATGACAAAGAGGAATTTAAAATAGCTTTTAAGTCATCCAAGAAAGAGTCAAAGCATCATCCAAAATTTTTCCA
>JALONF010000299.1 GCA_025455085.1 Ignavibacteriaceae bacterium | reverse complement strand
ATTATAGATGCTGAGGCAGAAAATTTTTCACAAGCTACGAAACTCACCCTGCCTGATTAGTGAAAAATTATTTATCCACATTCAAAAAGGAAATTTATGAAGCGCACTCTATTCGCTTTTGTTTTATTTTTTGTTCCTCCTGGAACTTACGCCCAATCACCTGAGTGGACATCTTTTTTTAATAACTCAGCAGATGAAAATGAATTTATTGCTGATGTTGCTTTCGATAATTCTGGTAACTCTTATCTTGCCGGATATGGTACTATGATCAGCGGCCAGCAAAATGATTTCTTAACTGTAAAATGTAATTCATCAGGTAATAAACAATGGTCAAAAATTTATAACGGACCTCAAAATGGCGATGATGTTTCAGTGGCAACGTTTGTTGACGCGCTTGGTAATGTATATGTAACCGGATACAGCCGATATGTTCCAAATGCATATAAAATTGTTACTTTGAAATATTCAGCCACTGGTAATTTACTTTGGGTAACTGCATTCGATTCATTGAGCGAATCAAGCAGCCAGCCAAAAGATATTTGGGTAGACAATAGCGGGTTTGTTTATGTTACAGGTAATATCAATCTCGTTGGATTCACCGGTACTGACTTTGTTATAATCAAAATGGATAGCAATGGTGAAATAGTAAATTACACATACTTTGGTCAGATAGTGGGTATAAGTGATTACGGAACGGATGTAATAACAGATAATGATGGAAACATTTATGTTGGAGGTGATAGTTGGAAAAATGTTTCTTTAGGTAGAGAAGCAGTAATTATAAAGTATAGCCAAAGTCTTGCTACTCAATGGAGAGTTCATGTGAATGGGAATGATAGTTCCTTTAACGAATTTATGGTTGATCTAGAATTGGATGACAGCGGAAATCTTTATGCTTTGTGCCGCCTGCAAAACGATCCTGGGTTTACTGATTTTGCCGTACTAAAAATAAATTCAAATGGCGGAGTCGTCTGGCACGTTGAATATGATGAAAACGGCGGACAGGATATTCCCGAAGCAATGACGATGGATGATAATGGCAACATCTTTGTTACAGGAAGAGTGAGAAGAGCCAGTGGTGATGGTTACAACGATTTCGCTGTAATAAAATATAATAACGATGGGATTGAACAATGGAAAACTTATTATGACGGCCCCCAAAACTTGGATGATGACCCGATTGACATTGTGCTTGATCAGGATGGCAATGTCTTTGTCTGTGGTGAAAGCAACAGGGACGGATTCGCATTTAAATTTATCGTTGTTAAGTACGATCCGACCGGAGTATTTGAGTGGGAATATGTTTATGACGAAGAAGTTAACAGCAAAGCTATGAGCCTAAAAGTTGATAACAATGGCTTTGTATACGCAGCTGGTGAAGCTGAAGTTCCAGCTGGTGATGTAGATCTGTTTGCAGTAAAACTTTCGAAGGCATCAGGAGTTAATGATGAAGACAATTTAGCAGATAACTTTGTCTTATTTCAGAACTATCCAAACCCGTTTAATCCGAGCACAAAAATAAGCTGGCAACTGCCGGTTGGTGGTCAAGTAACTTTAAAAGTATATGATGTTCTTGGTAATGAGGTAGCAACTCTTGTTGATGAATACAAACCTGCTGGTAGTTATGAAGTTGAATTCAATGCATCTGGAATAAATAGCGGAGTTTATTTTTACAAATTGCAGGCTGGCAGTTACACTCAAACGAAGAAGCTTGTTTTATTAAAATAGAATTCATTTACCCCCAAAACCCTCCCCTTCGGGGAGGGTTTGGAGAAGCTATTAATAACTATCCTCATCAATATTCTTTTCAGTAACCTTACCGTATTTTGAAACTACATCTCTAATCTCATCGGCTCTGCCAATTAATACGAATTGTAAATTCTCTTTTGGGAAATATTTTTTTATCAATTCGTTTGCTTTATCAACAGTCAATCCATTCACTTCATTTTCAAAATTATTAATCACAGAATCATCAAGTCCGTAAATATATTTCTGCGCAAGAAAACCAGCTAAAGATCCTGCCGTTTCATAGTCCGGTGGGAACTGTCCTTTCACATAATTCTTGGCAGATAATAAAGTTTCCTCATCAATCCCCTTTTCAAATAACCTATTATAAGTTTTAAGAGCAAGATCAATTGCAGCTTCTGTGTTTTTTGTTTGTGTGAATGTGCTGATATAGAAAGTGCCCGTAAGTTTGTATTGTGCAAATCTGCTTCTGGCCCCGTATGTTAGTCCAGCATTAACTCTCAGCTCATCATTAAGCCACGAAGTAAATCTTCCTCCAAGAATCGTATTAATAACATCAAGTTGAGTCTGGTTCTCATTGTTCATTGTTGTACCATAACTGCCGATCAGGAAAGTAGTTTCAGTTGCATTTTCCTTATTGATGAGATATACGGAAGGATTATTAAATGGTGTATTCACCATCCTTATGTCAGACAATTTCTTTGGTGAATTATTCTTCCATCCACCAAAATATTTTTCAATAATCTTTTTCATTTCTGATGAATTGAAATCACCAACAACAGCTATTGCTGAACTTTCAGGCCGGTAATTAGTTTTATAAAATTCCTGTATTCCTTCAGTTCTAATATTACTTATGCCCGACTTGGTCCCATTAACCGGGTTTCCGTACGGCGAATCACCAAAAATATGTTTGTTAAAATAACTCCCGATAACTGATCTGGGGCTTTCTTTCGCCTGATCTAATTCAGCAATCCATCGTTGTTTTCTTTTTTGTACTTCAACTTCCGGAAAAGTGGGAGACAAAATAATTTCCTGAATGACAGGTAATAATGTTTCGGTATTCTCTTTCATAAACTGACTATACAGACCGGAATAATCAGCATTTGCATAAGTGCTGATATTGCTTCCATAAAAATTGAAGATGGAATCTATCTGTGACTTCGAATAATTTGTAGTACCAAACCTCAGAGCTTCAGCGGTGAATGAAGCGATCCCGGAAGTTTCTGCATCCTTAATAACTCCTCCATCAAATACTGCAGAAAATGAAATTAACGGCACATCCTTTTTCTCCATTAAATAAACTGTCAATCCGTTATCCAAAGTAACTGTCTTGTAATCAGGAAGTTTGAACTGAGCAAAAGTATATGAGCTCAAATACATAAGCTGCAAGATTACAAGAATACAAAATTGCAAGATTGACCGGATTCTTATATTCATTCCAAAATTTTTATTCCATTTTCCATCCGTCTCCGCTAAAGCTACGCCGGACAAGTCTCCCATTTTACATCTTCCATTATTTTTCATTGTTCTTCCTCCGTATTTAAAATTCCAACCGTTCTATTTTGCTTTGTGAAATATTCTGCAGCAACTTTTTTAATATCTTCTACAGTTACATTTT
>JALONF010000040.1 GCA_025455085.1 Ignavibacteriaceae bacterium | reverse complement strand
TAAAACCATTATGCCTGAATGATCATCACTCAATTCTAACTCATCTTCAGCACAGATCATTCCATTTGATTCGACACCTCGGATTTTAACTTTCTTCATTTCCATATTCCCTTTTGGAATTATGGAACCGATAGGAGCGAAGACAATATTTTGTCCTATCTGCACATTCGGCGCGCCACAAACAACAACCAAATCATTTTTGCCATCGTAGACACTGCAAACGGTTAGCTTATCAGCATTTGGATGCTTCTGCACATCCTTAACCAATCCAACTATAATCCCAGAATATTTTATATTCTGATCAAAATAGTCTTCAACTTCAAGCCCGGACATAGTTAACTTATCAACAATCTCTTCAGCTGAGATGCCATCAAGGTTAACATAATCTTTAATCCAGTTAAGTGAAATCTTCACAAAAAACTTCCGGTTAAAATTGTTTGAGGAATCTTAAATCATTTTCAAAAAATATTCTGATGTCATCAATACCATACTTAAGCATAGCAATTCTTTCGATACCCATTCCAAATGCGTAGCCTGTGTATTTTTCTGAATCATAATTGACATACTTAAATACATTCGGATCAACCATTCCACAGCCAAGTATTTCAAGCCATCCAGAATGCTTACAAACTCTGCATCCTTTTCCTTTACAGATGTAGCAGGTTATATCCATTTCAGCACTTGGTTCAGTAAATGGGAAAAAGCTCGGTCTGAATCTGTATTTCAAACCTTCACCATAAAATTGTTCGGCAAAGGAAACTAGAGTTCCTTTTAATTCAGCAAAAGAAACATCGGTATCAACATAAATTCCATCTACCTGGTGAAACATGCAATAGCTTCGCGAACTAATAGCTTCATTTCGATAAACACGTCCCGGCATTATCGCTCGAATCGGCGGCTGTTCTTTTTCCATTATTCTTATCTGCACAGGAGTAGTGTGAGTGCGAAGTAAAAATTTATCACTAACGAAATATGTATCCTGCATATCCCTTGCAGGATGATCCGGCGGAAAATTCAAAGCTTCAAAATTGTAATAATCGGATTCAAGCTCAGGTCCATCGTAAACTGAAAATCCTAATCCTTTAAAAATTGATTTAATTTCAAAGAGAGTTTGAGTAAGAATGTGTCGGCTGCCAATCTTTACACTCTTTCCCGGAAGTGTTAGATCTATTCTGGCTGAATCTGGAAGTTGATTCGATTCAATAATTGATTTTTTACTATTGAAGGATTCGGTTACTTCTGTTCTAAGATTATTTAGAAGTTTACCAAAAATAGGTTTATCTTCACCAGATATCGATTTTAGTTCATCGAACAGCCTTGTAACAATTCCATTCCGACTGAGATATTTAATTCTGACTTGTTCAATCTCACCCGTTGTTGATGCCTTTTCAATTTCATGATTGAAATCAGATTTTATTTTCTCTATTTCCGAGTGCTGCATAACGAAACTGCCGAATATTTAAAATAATACCCTCACAGAAATTATATTTAACTCTATGAGGGTTGGAATTAGTTAGTCGAGAACTTTACTAGTTCAGCGAAAGCATCGGGATTATCAACAGCGAGGTTGGCAAGCACCTTACGATTAATTATTACTCCTTTTGTATCAAGAGCACTAATGAACTTTGAATAGCTTAATCCGTGAGGTCTTACAGCAGCATTAATCCTGGTAATCCATAATTGCCTGTAAATTCTTTTTTTAGATTTCCTGTCCCTATAAGCATGAACAAGACCTTTTTCTACAGCATTTTTGGCAACCGTAAAAACATTACCTCGATTACCCCAGTATCCTTTTGACTGTTTTAAGATTTTTCTTTTTCTTTTTCTTGAAGCAACGTTATTCTTTGCTTTTGGCATTTCACTTTTCCTTTATCGTTATTGAACCATTAAACTAACACTTTTTTGGTCAGCTTTAGAGACCAATGTCGTTGTCCTCAAATTTCTTTTTCTCTTCGTAGATTTTGAGGTTAGGATATGACTCTTATAAGCTTTTTGTCTTTTAAATTTTCCCGAAGCGGTTTTCTTAAATCTTTTAGAAGCACCCCGGTTACTTTTCATCTTTGGCATAAATTAATCCTGTTTAATTATTGTTTTTTCTTTCCTTTTTTAGAAGCCGGAACCACGATCAAACTCATATTTCTACCTTCCATCTTTGGTTCCACTTCAACTTTAGCTACATCCTGAACTCTTTCTAAAAATCTTTTCAGAAGATTTTCGCCAAGTTCCGCGTACGCCATTTCTCGTCCTTTAAATACAACAGTTGCTTTTACTTTATTGCCTTCCTCAAGAAAATTAATCGCGTGTCTTGTTTTAAAGTCAAAATCGTGCACATCAGTATTTGGATGAAACCTTATTTCTTTAAGTATCGAAACCTGCTGATTTTTCTTTTGGATTTTTTCTTTCTTCTGCTGTTCGTATCTGAATTTTCCAAAATCGATTATTTTACAGACAGGAGGTTTTGCCTGAGGAGCAATTTCCACAAGGTCTTTTCCTCTTTCACCAGCTAATCGTCTGGCGTCCTTTATTAAAAATACACCAAGCTGTTTTCCCTCTGTATCAATCACTCTGACTTTAGGAGCCTGGATTTCTTCATTTACGCGGATGCTTTCTACTTGCGCGATGTATAACCTCTTTAAATTGTTGTGTAATCTTTGTTTTTAATTTCAGTAGCAAGTTTATCAATAAAATCGGTTAATGTAAACGCCCCAAGATCACCTTTTTTATGCTGTCGAACCGAAATATTGGAAGCATTTAGCTCCTTTTCTCCAACAATAATCATATAAGGAGCTTTTTGAGTTTCCCAATCCCTGATTTTATAGCCGATTTTTTCATTTCTTTGATCCAAATGAGTACGGATACCACTTGCTATTAGTTTTTCATTTATGGTCTGAGCATATTCAGAAAAGTTCTGCGATACCGGGATAACTACAGCCTGAACAGGCGCTAACCAAAGTGGAAAATCTCCGGCATAATGTTCAATCAGAATTCCGAAGAATCTTTCTATCGAACCAAGCAATGCACGATGAACCATGAAAGGCCTGTGCTCTTTTCCATCCTCACCAATGTAATTTATATCAAATCTTTCAGGTAAATTAAAATCAAACTGAATTGTGCTTAACTGCCATTCCCGTCCAAGAGCATCCTTAATTTTGATATCTATCTTTGGACCGTAGAATGCACCGCCGCCTTCATCCATTTGATAATTAAGTTTTTCGGCTTCAAGAGCTTTTCTTAATGATTCAATTGCTTTATTCCAAAGTTCAACTTCACCGACTGCTTCCTCGGGTTTAGTTGCTAAATAAAAATTCATATCTTTAAAACCAAAAGTACCAAGAATCATTCGAGCAAAGTTGACAGTTCTTCTAATTTCTTCCTCAATCTGTTCATGAGCGCAAAAGATGTGTGCATCATCTTGTGTAAATCCTCTAACTCTCAACAAGCCATGCAATACACCACTTTTTTCGTATCTATAAACAGTGCCAAGTTCTGCCCATCTTAGTGGCAAATCCCGATACGAACGAAGATGTGCTTTGTAAATCATAATGTGAAAAGGACAGTTCATGGGTTTGATGAAATAATCCTGTTCGTCAATCTTCATTCCTGAATACATACTATCTTTATAAAAATCCAGATGACCGCTTGTTTCCCAAAGCCAGCTTTTCCCCATATGAGGAGAATAGAGTAACTCATAACCGTTTTGCAAATGTGCATTGCGCCAGTAGTCTTCAATTTCCATTCTTATGCGGGCACCTTTCGGATGCCAGTAAATCAATCCTGCACCAGCTTCTTCGTGAACACTGAATAAATCAAGCTGTTTACCAAGCTTCCTGTGATCTCTTCTTTTCGCTTCTTCAAGAAAATGAATGTAATCATCAAGCATTTTTTTCTTTGGGAAAGAAATACCATAAATTCTTTGCATCTGCTTATTATGCTCATCACCACGCCAATATGAGCCTGATACACTTAAGAGCTTTACAAATTTTATTTTTCCCGCAGAAGGTAAATGAGGACCTGTACACAAATCAGTAAAATCACCTTCATTATAGATGCTGATCACTTCATTGTTTTCATCAAGCTCACTTAAGATTTCCAGTTTGTATTGATCATTCTGCTTTTCGAAAAAGTCTACCGCTTTTACTTTTGGTAGTTCTGTCCTCTCAAACTTATGATCTTCTTTAGAGATCTTTTCCATTTTCTCTTCAATCTTGCGAAGGTCTTCCTCATCGAGCTTTTTGCTGATATCGAAGTCGTAATAGAAACCATTTTCAATAGCAGGGCCAACGCCAAACTTTGCCTCCGGATATAAAGACTTGATTGCATGAGCCATCAAATGAGATGAAGAATGCCAATAAACTTCTTTTCCCTCCTCATCATCAAATTTGAGAAAGTGAATATTAGTATCCTGATGAATTGGTCTATGCATATCTATGACAGATCCGTTTACCTTTGCAGCCAGCACCTCATCAGCAAGTCTTTCTGAGATTGATTGAGCGATCTGAAAAGGTGTAACACCTTTCTCAAATTCTTTCTCCTGACCATCTGGAAATCTTATTTTAATCTTATTCATAAACTTTTATAAAAAAACCTGCCGGAATATTTAAACTTCTCATTACTTTTCCGGAAGGTAGTGTGGGCTCTAAAGGAGTCGAACCTTTGACCTTCTGCACGTCAAGCAGACGCTCTAACCAACTGAGCTAAGAGCCCGGGTTCAATTAAAAATTAGAAATGAACAATTAAAAATTGTCAATACTGGCTTGTAATCTTTAATTTATAATTTCTAATTGCCTCAGTACCGAGGGCCGGACTCGAACCGGCACGGGAACAAGTTCCCACAGGATTTTAAGTCCTGTGCGTCTACCAATTCCGCCACCCCGGCAAAACCAGCAAAAAAGCAAAAATCTTTGATTTTGAGCTTATAAAAATAATTAATGACGCACCATTTTGCAAAAAATAGATTGTTTTTAATAATAAGATGAAAATAGGATAATAATTTGAGTTACATTCATTCCTAAATAATCTAATCAATAGAGAATCTACCCTTTTCAATTTCAAGAATCAATGAGCATTGTTTCTCTTTTATGGAGAAAGTGATGATTGATCTAAGACTATTATATTGCTTTAAATGAATTAGGAATAATCCTGTGAAAGATACCTGATGGCATCTACTTTGCTTAAGTTCACATTTGTCAAACTGAATTACTGCGAATAAATTTGATCTCAAAAGAAATTTGAGAACGAATATGAAAAAAATGAAAGGAGTTTGGATTGATGCAAAAGTATGATGAGTGGTTAAACAATACTTATAAAAAATTCACTTCGAAAAATCCCGAAAGAAAAAAAGAGTTTACTACTGCTTCTTTTTCTCCAGTTAAAGAATTGTACATACCTGATGATTTTTCTGACAATCACGATGATAAATTGGGCTTTCCCGGTGAATATCCTTTTACAAGAGGAATTCAGCCGACAATGTACAGAGGTAGATATTGGACAATGAGGCAATACGCTGGCTTTGGTAATGCAAAAGAATCAAACGAGAGGTACAGATATTTACTTGAGCAAGGTCAGTCAGGATTATCTGTTGCATTTGATCTTCCGACTCAGATAGGATACGACAGCGATGACCCGATTGCTTATGGCGAAGTCGGCAAAGTTGGTGTTGCCATTGATACACTTGCAGATATGGAAATTCTTTTCGATAAAATCCCTCTCGATAAAGTTTCAACTTCCATGACAATTAATGCACCTGCTTCAGTTTTGCTTGCAATGTATATCGCTGTTGCTGAGAAACAAGGTGTAACTCGTGATAAAATAAGTGGCACAATTCAAAATGATATTTTGAAAGAATACATTGCAAGAGGAACATATATCTATCCACCGAAACCTTCGATGAGATTAATTACAAATATTTTTGAATTCTGTTCAAAGGAAGTTCCGAAGTGGAATACGATTTCAATCAGCGGTTACCATATTCGTGAAGCAGGCTCAACTGCGGCGCAGGAAGTAGGATTCACTCTCGCAAATGGAATAGCTTATGTTGAAGCTGCAATTAAAGCAGGTTTGGATGTAGATACATTCGGTCAGCGACTTTCTTTTTTCTTTAATTCACATAATGATTTGCTGGAAGAAGTAGCAAAGTTCAGAGCTGCCCGTAGACTGTGGGCAAAAATTATGAAGGAAAGATTCAGCGCAAAAAACCCAAAGTCAATGATGTTGAGGTTTCATACTCAAACTGCAGGTTCAACTTTGACAGCACAACAGGTTGATAATAACATAGTCAGAGTAACAATACAAACTCTAGCCGCTGCACTGGGAGGCACACAAAGTCTTCACACAAATTCACGTGATGAAGCACTCGCACTCCCGACTGAAGAATCTGTCAGAATTGCTTTAAGAACTCAGCAGATAGTTGCTGAAGAAAGCGGAATCGCTAATACAGTTGATCCACTTGCCGGTTCATATTATGTTGAATCAATGACTGACTCAATTGAAAAAGAAGCAACTGAGTATATTGAAAAAATTGATGCGATGGGAGGAATGACAGAGGCTATTGAAGCCGGTTTCGTTCAAACTGAAATTCAAAAGTCAGCGTATAAATATGAAATGGAAATTGAAGAGAATGAAAAAATTATAGTTGGCGTAAATAAATATCAGATTAAAGAATCAGAGCATAAAGATCTTCTGAAGATTGATATAAAAGTTCAGGAAGAGCAAATCAAATTCCTGAAAAAAGTACGCTCCGGAAGGAATAACGAGGAAGTGAATAAAAATCTGGCAGATTTAAAAAAGGCTGCTGAAGGATCAAACAATTTGATGCCTCCTATTCTTGAGGCAGTAAGAAATTATGCGAGTATTGGGGAAATTTGTAACACAATGCGCTCGGTTTTTGGAGAGTATAAAGAGCACGTTGTTATCTAATGAGTAATGTATAATTCATAATGTATAATAAAGGTTTAAAATGAATTTAACTCACATTGAACATATTGGAATTGCAGTAAAGAATATGGACGAAGCAATTAAGTTTTATGAAGTAGTGCTTGGCTTAAAATGTTACGCTGTCGAAGAGGTTAAAGATCAAAAAGTAAAAACAGCTTTCTTCCAGATTGGTCAGACAAAAATTGAACTGCTCGAATCAACTGATCCCGAAGGACCGATAGGAAAGTTTATCGAAAAAAGAGGTGAAGGTATTCACCACATAGCATTTGCTGCAAAAGGTCTGGAATCCTCATTAGACAAACTCAAAGCAGAAGGAATAAAATTAATTGATGAAAAACCACGTAAAGGTGCAGAAGGATTAGACATTGCTTTCCTTCATCCGAAAGCAACTTTTGGTGTATTGACGGAACTTTGTGAGAAACCACTTTAAGTAATTTTAGCAAAATTAATTTGAAAATAATTTTTAATCATTGAAAGAATACCAATGGCAATACAGGACAAAATAAAAGAATTGATGGCGCTTCGCGAGCAGGCTCGACTTGGCGGCGGTGAAAAGAGAATTGATTCCCAGCACAAAAAAGGAAAACTTACTGCCCGCGAAAGAATTGATCTGCTTTTAGATGAAGGCAGCTTCGAAGAATTTGACATGTTCGTCTCGCACCGAAGCATTGACTTCGGACTTGATAAACAAGCATATCTCTCTGATGGCGTCGTTACTGGTTACGGAACAATTGACGGAAGACTCGTTTATGTCTTCTCGCAGGACTTCACAGTATTCGGAGGTTCACTTTCCGAAATGTATGCCCAGAAGATCTGTAAGATCATGGATAAAGCAATGAAAGTTGGTGCACCCATCATTGGAATAAATGACAGCGGTGGTGCAAGAATTCAGGAAGGTGTAAAGAGTCTCGGCGGATACGCAGATATATTTCAAAGAAATATTATGGCTTCGGGAGTTGTTCCGCAAATCTCTGCTGTGTTTGGACCTTGTGCCGGTGGCGCTGTTTATTCTCCTGCCCTTACCGATCTCGTAATAATGTCAAAAGAAACAAGCTATATGTTTGTAACCGGACCAAAGGTAGTGAAAACTGTTACCGGTGAAGTTGTGGATGAAGAACAACTTGGCGGTGCGATGGTTCACGGTTCAAAATCCGGAGTCACTCATTTTGTTGCTGATACAGAAGAAGAAGGAATCCAGCTAATCCGAAAACTGCTCAGCTATCTACCTCAGAACAATCTTGAAGATCCTCCTGTCCTCACCTGCACGGATCCAATTGATAGACTTGAAGATCATCTTAATGAAATCGTTCCAGAAAATCCAAGTAAACCTTATGATGTAAAGGATGTTATTCACGCCGTTGTCGATTATAATGAATTTGTTGAAATAGGAAGACACTTTGCTCCAAACATCGTTACTGGTTTTGCCAGATTCAATGGAATGCCTGTTGGTATTGTGGCAAACCAGCCAAACTATCTTGCTGGAGTGCTCGATATTAATTCTTCAAGAAAAGCTGCAAGGTTTGTACGCTTCTGTGATGCTTTTAATGTTCCCATTGTAACATTTGTTGATGTACCCGGTTTCTTACCAGGAACTGCTCAGGAGTACGGAGGAATAATTATTCATGGCGCTAAACTTCTATTTGCTTATGGAGAAGCAACTGTTCCCAAAGTCACAGTCATACTAAGAAAAGCATACGGCGGTGCTTATGATGTAATGAGTTCAAAACATCTCCGCGGTGATATAAATTATTCCTGGCCAGGAGCAGAAATTGCTGTTATGGGTCCTAAAGGTGCAATCGAAATTCTGTATAGTAAGGAATACCAGGATATTCATGATCTTGAAGAGAGAATGAAATTCCTTCAGCAGAAAGAGGAAGAATACAAAAAGAAATTTGCCACTCCTTATGTAGCAGCAAAGTATGGCTATATAGATGATGTGATTGAGCCAAGAAATACCAGGTTCCGAGTGATCCGTGCGCTTGAATCACTCAAAACAAAAAAGGATGTAAATCCTCCAAAGAAACATTCTAATATTCCTTTATAGTGAGATTGAAAATGTTATTCTTACAAGCACAACAACTATTAAGCGATACACTTAACCAGGCAAGCAAATCCGAATATTTCAAGCAAGTTGATCCATTCGGATTAGGAATGACCGTGATTGGATATGCAATAGTATTTATAGCTCTCCTTCTGCTTTATATAGTCTTCTTTAATCTTACAAAATTAATTCAGGTTAATTTGAGAAGAGTTTTGCGGAGAGAAGGAGCTATTGACAAAGAGAAGAAAGATATTTCTATTCCCGGTGAAGTCAATGCAGCAATTGCGATGGCACTTCATCTTTATTTCCAGGAATTGCACGATGAAGAGTCAGCAATACTTACAATAAACCGGGCATCAAAAATTTATTCGCCGTGGAGCTCAAAGATCTATGGCATGAGACAACATCCAAGATAAAGGAATACACTGATGAAAAATTTTAAGTTTACAATACAGGGTAATAAGTACGACGTAAAAGTTTTAGATGTTGAGGATAACATTGCTGAGGTGGACGTTAACGGAACAATTTATAAAGTTGAAGTCGACAGAAAAATATCAGCGACTAAAACTCCCAGACTTGTTCGATCAGTAGCTGTACCATCAACTGAGTCAGTTCCATCACAGCTTAAAACTAGTGCACCCACTACTCCAAAAGGTGCTGGCTTTATAAAATCACCGCTTCCTGGAGTAATACTGGATGTTCATGTGAAAGAGGGTGATAAAGTAACACCAGGGACAAGACTAATTACACTGGAAGCAATGAAAATGGAAAATAATATCAATGCTGATAAAGCAGGTGTTGTTAAATCCCTAAAAGTTAAAAAAGGTGACAGCGTGCTTGAGGGTGACATACTAATCGAGATTGGGGATTAATTATGGGCGGCTTTTTCGAATTCTTACAACACGGAATGGAACAGTTCTTCCGTTACACAGCTTTTGCTAATATGACGACTGGTCACATTGTGATGATTATTGTTGGACTCGGTTTTATTTACCTTGCAATTACTAAAGAATATGAACCTCTTCTGCTCGTACCAATTGGTTTCGGAATGTTAATTGGCAATATTCCTTTTTTACAAGGTGCGAATCTGCAGCTTGGAATTTACGAACCTGGAAGCGTGATGAACTATCTTTACTTTGGTGTAATAAAAGGAATATACCCGCCTCTCATCTTTCTGGGAATTGGCGCGATGACTGACTTCTCAACCTTACTTTCAAATCCAAAACTTATACTTCTGGGTGCAGCAGCACAACTCGGAATTTTCGGTGCATATATGCTTGCATTACTTCTTGGATTTATTCCAGAGCAGGCAGCCGCAATTGGAATAATAGGCGGTGCTGATGGTCCGACTGCAATATTTCTAGCATCAAAGTTAGCGCCTGAATTAGTTGGAGCGATTGCAGTATCAGCTTATTCTTATATGGCATTGGTTCCAGTTATTCAACCTCCAATTATGAAATTTCTTACCAACGACAAGGAACGAAGAATACGTATGAAACCTCCACGATCAGTTTCAAAAACTGAGAAAGTCCTTTTTCCCATTGTTGGATTAATTCTTACATCGTTTCTTACACCAAGTGCTCTTCCACTACTCGGGATGCTCTTCTTCGGAAACATTCTTAAAGAGAGCGGAGTTACAAAACGACTTGCTGACACTGCTAAAGGACCATTGATTGACATAGTGACGATTCTTATAGGTATTACAGTTGGTGCTTCAACTCAGGCAACAACTTTTCTTACTGCTCAGTCAATTGGCATATTTGGATTAGGTGCTCTTTCATTTATGATAGCTACTTTCGGTGGAGTGATGTTTGCAAAGGTTATGAATTTATTCTTAAGTGAAGAAAATAAAATTAATCCTCTGATTGGAAATGCGGGAGTGTCTGCTGTTCCCGACAGTGCAAGAGTATCGCAAATAATCGGACTCCAATATGATAAGACAAATCATTTACTGATGCACGCTATGGCACCAAATGTCGCAGGTGTGATTGGATCTGCGGTTGCGGCTGGTATTCTTATGTCGTTCTTACTATAATTTATTAGAACACGATCGTACTGATCGAACGTATAAAGACTGATCAAAATTTTCTGTCGAATCGAAAATGGTAGGGATTTAAATCAGTGTCGATTTACCCAATCTGTTTCTCCGCTTACCAGTAAAGGCAGGTCAATGTTCTTTTAGTCTTTTACGATTTCGTATCAGGGCGGGAATAATAATAGTAGTACTTGTAGTACGAACCATAGCCTGATTTGTAGCTGAAGTTATCTTGTAAGAATTTCACTATCTGTTACAGCTATAACCGGAGGTGAATCAATGATGATAAGATCATATTGATCACGCAGCTTCTTCAGGAAATTCCTCATCTCCTGTGAATCAAGCATCTCCGCAGGATTAGGAGGAATTGTTCCCGATAAAATTAAACTGAGATTTGGTATTTCTGATTTAATTAATACTTCATCAAGTTTTGCATTTCCAACCAGGAAATCAATTAAACCGGGGACTTTATCTCTATTAAATAATTTATGAACTGATGGTTTCCGCAGATCGCAGTCGATTAGCAGAACTTTTTTCTTTGAATGAGCAAAGCTGCCAGCAAGATTAACTGCAATAGTTGTTTTGCCTTCCTGCGGCGCGGATGATGTAATGAGTATTGATTTAAGGCTTTCAGTATTTATTCTCGAAAATTGTATTCTTGTTCGTAATGCTCTGAATGCTTCACTCGGAACTGAATCGGGTAATTTGTCCACAATAAATTGCACTGAATGATCTCCTGCTATAATAGTTTCGAAAGGAGGTATCCATGCTAAAACGTTTATTTTCCTTTTCTCAATATCATCCGGTGACTTAACTGTATCGTCAAAATAATTTTTTACAAAAACATAACCCACAGCTAATCCTGCACCTAGCAGCAGACCTATAATTATGATTAACTTACGATTTGGTTTCGATGGCGCCAGTGGTACCCGGGCTTCATCTATTATTAAAACATTTCCCGGCTGCGATTGCTCATTAATTAAAGCTTCCTGGTATCTCTGCTCAATCATCAGGTAAAGTTTTTCGAGCGCTTCAGAATTTCTTTTAAGCCGCGCAAGTTCAATAGCATTTTTAGGAAGCTTCATAAATCGTGCTTCATAACCTTCCACAATTTTATCAAGTTCTTTAATAGAAGTTTGAAGTGATTGATTCCGTACCTCCTCCGCAATGATCTTTTGAGTGAGTCCTTTAACTTCTTCTGGACTGCTGGCAAATATTCCGGCTTTTAGTACCTCAAGTTCCTTATCGAGTTGTTTCCTTAGTTCATTTATTTTTCTATCATATTCAACTATCACAGGCGAGTTTTCAGATAACCCGTCCTTCCGGGCAAGAGCTACCTGTTTATTTACTTCGAGTTTTGCAATCTCTTCCTGTATTGCAGTTATATATTTTTGAGAAGTAAGACTTGTCAGATAATCCGCCATTCGCGGGTTCTGAGCCTGAAGTTCTTTTCTAAGATTCTCCAATACTTTATTCGAAGCCATCAGGTCAACCTGTGTTGCACTTTTTTGAGCTTCGAACTGTGCAAGAACACTAATCAAGGTAGAAGCTCTCTCATCCAGAGCTATGAGACCGCCCCTTTCCTGAAATGCCCTAAGGATTTCTTCGGCAGAATTCAACTCATCATATTTTTCTTTTCTCTGTTCATCAAGAAAGTTCGTAACAAGCGTAAGCTGATTTCTGTTCTGTTCAAGATTTAGAGTTTTGTATTGCTGTGCGTATACATTAGCAATTAGTGCTGCTTCAAATGGTGATGGAGAAAGTGCGCTGATTTCGATAATATCCAAACCTCTTTTCTGATCAATTGAAACATCACTCAGTGTAGAAGCAAGGTCATCAGCAGATTTAACATTGTCGTCTGAATTATCCTTATGTTCCTTTTTATCCTGCAGTACGAAATAACGGGATTTATTAGTATCGCGGTAAAAGCTGTCAATTAATGTCACTGCAACCATCTGTCTTGCAGTAAATGACCGCATAATTTCAATTTCATTAGCAATAAACCTGTCGTTCCCCCACTCCTGAAATTCCGGAAGTAATGGAGATGTTAACACACTTCCACCTTGAGGGCGCGCTATTTTTAATGAAGCAGTTGACTTGTAAATATCCGTCGCATTAGCAGCATAAATGATTGCAACAACCAATCCGGCAAGAGTTATCAGGCTGACTGGTAACCAGTTTGCTCTTATTAATCTTAAATAATCTTTGAAGGTATTCGTTTGATGAACGTTATAATCGTCCTGTATTTCTTCTGCCATACTATTTATTTGATGTTACGATTAAAGTAGTTAATGAAAGTAGAACTCCCACAATTGAAAGCCCGAGTGTGAGGTAATTCTCCCAGTAAAGTCTTGGTCTGCCGGGCACAACAAGCACATCGCCTGCTTCCATTCTGTAAAGTGAAAGATCTTGTTTTAGATCTTCATTCCACCAAAGGTCTTCATAATCAAATTGCAGCATCTGTTGAGTTGAATCAGGTAAAACTTTATATACCCGAATTTCATCAAGATAAGAATCATCGGAAATTCCTCCTGAATAAGAAATCAAGTCTTTAATATCGCTTCTCTGCGGTATTATATACCTGCCCGGATACTTGACATAACCCCATACAGACACCTTAATATTTAGTCCATCAGGGTCCGAATAATCATAATAGGCACCCTGGCTCTGATTCAGACGGTTTTGATTTAAACCTAGCTGATAATCTTCCTGCTGTGGGAAAATTGAAATTAGAAAACCGAGTGCAAGGAATGTAGTTATAAGAATATGTCGCATCACAATAATATTTTATTTGTTTTATAAATTTATATAATAATTAAACTCAATCAAATTTTAGAACTGATTCTTAAATCAGTAAAACTATATTGAGACTACTGAGTAATTGTTTTCTTATTATCAGTCATTCCGGCGAAAGAAGGAATATAATACAAAATAAATGAATGCTAGTTTGCAGGTGAAAGACAAACTGAATTTTGCATAAGTCTCTATATTAACAGAGATGAATGATTGTTACTTCAATTTGATATATTTGCCCCTCAAAATAATTTTTGTGAATCAGAATTATTTCCTGATGAAGGTAAAATTGACTAAGCAGAAACATTAATACGCATATCTCTTTGATCCGCGATTTATTTTTTTACTTTAATAAAGGACTTATTCTGGTATAATAATCGTTATATTTAATAAACTTTTAATGCAATAAATTAGGATAAGGATGAGAACTCCACTTTACTTGATACTTATATCAGCCTTAATTTTTTCTTCATCACTGCCTCTATTTGCACAGGAAGATGAGGAACCGGTAAATTATTTTCAGATGGAACCATTGGATGACAGTCTATTCATACATATCCAGGAAGAACTTTTTATTGACCCTCCTGACCCTAAAGCAGAAATAGTTGTTGATGTACGGGACGCAAATAATCAGACAATTTCGATCAAAGGTGCTCTTTATCCTTTTCTCGCACTGACACCTGAATTGCGCGCACGAATTTTGACATATCCCTTTAAGCTAAATTTAGAAGAAACAGTAAATTTCGGAAGTCTTTATACAAGAGTAATAAACAAGCTGCGATTTGAGAAGATATTAGTCCCGCCGACAGTCTTCCAGATATCACCAACACTTGGATACATAAACCCTTATATTCAGTTTCAGGGAGGTGAAAGATTCGGCATCCCGATAAAAAAAGATATTGGGCTTTCTATCGGATTTGGAACGCCATACTCCGGTGCACTTGAAACAAATTTTGTCGAGGCTAATTTTCACATTCTTGGTTTCAGAGGAGGCATGTTTACTGCTGTTGATGCTTTTATTGAATTAAAGGGTTCAGAAAATCATAACAACCTCTTTGTAACCAATGGAATTCAATTTGCCTATGTTATTCCTTTCGGTAATTTTTTTGAGATAGGTTACACTAGTGTTTCTGAAGATTTTTCGGAAACCCAAATTCTTAAATACACAACACAGACTGTAAATAAGGAGAACATCGTTTACAATCCTGATAGTACAATTAAATACCAGCCTTATCTGCTCACCGGTTCATACATAAATTGGGAAATGAGATATCCCGTAAAAGTTCTTGGAGCAACAAGAGGCAAATTTTATGTTGCGCAATACATAGATGAATGGCACATTGGATTTACAGGCCGCGAGCTATCGCTTGCCGGCAGTGTATTTGACTTACGTTTCGATGCTATGTTTAACAGCCCGGTTCGCCAGCCGCAGTATGTTCTCGATATTATGGTGCAGAAAATATTCGACTACTGGGCATTTAGTACAATAGCAATCGGACCAAGCATAATTATGTCCCATACTAATAGCGGCAGCTTTGGGTTTACTTCGCTTTTCGCCAACCTGAGAATTAAAGTCGGCTCATCTTTATGATAGCCTAAGTTCACCTTAAGAATTTTAATCCTTATTTTTACTTATATGTTTCAACCTCACCTTTTCGTTCCCTCTCCTTATTAAGGAGAGGGATTTAGGGAGAGGTCATAGTTAATTAAGCATTAGTTCTGGTGCTTTCAATGATATGACAAAACATTTCAATAAATCAACTGAGAAGATGAAACGAAGAAAGCTACGACAAAATCAGACTGAAGCTGAAAAGTTAATTTGGAGATTCATACGAAACAGGCAAATACTTGGATTTAAATTCAAACGACAGTATTCAATTGACCATTTTGTAATTGACTTTTATTGTCCTGAATTAAAACTGGCCGTTGAGGCAGATGGTGGGACTCACAATGAATCAGGAAGAAAAGAATATGATCTCAGAAGAGAGAAATATTTAAAAAAGTTTGGCGTAAGTTTCGTGAGAATTAAGGATGAAGAATTGTTCGGTAATCCGAATAAGGCTTTTGCTAGAATAGAGAAAGCGATTAAACAATTAAAAGTAAAATATAATCAACCTCACCCTTCCGTTCCCTCTTCTTGTTAAGGAGAGGGAGACAGGGAGAGGTTTCTCTCGTTGGTAAGGAAAGAGAGACAGGGAGAGGTAAAATTCATATGAATATCAGGTGATCGGCCAGTTAACAAATATTAAAAAATTATTTTTCCTCGGAATCGCCGTTGCGTCAACAAAAGTTATGCTTCTGCTGTTCGCCTACTTTTTTGATGCTGAAACTTATAACCAGTTTAACCAGATATATTACACCGCTTCGATAATTATATTATTTGGCTCACTCGGATTTAACATCGCTGTTACAAGAATTAATATAAGCTCTAATGTAGTGTACGCGGCGGTTGCAATTAATGCCGTAATAGTATATTTATTTCTGCAGATCATTTCTGCACCATTCAATAATTTATTTGAGATTGTATCAATACTTCTCTATAGTGCATTCATTTCTATTACAGGCATCTTCGTCTTTCATCTTTTATTTTCAGGCAGGTACAAAGATTATGTTCTGCTGACTATGCTTTACTCCGTGCTTCATTTACTGATCATTCCTGCTATTCTTTTTCTGAAACTCAGTCTGTTCACAATAATGCCTGTTATCTCCCTGCTCTGGTTTCTTATGGGATTTCCGAAATACATAAAGCAGAATAATTCTTCATTTAAACAGTTTGCTGAATTTTATAAGGTCGGCATTTCAGCTTTCGTTATAAACTCAGCCGTATCACTTGCGCTTGCGGCGGATAAATATTTTGTAAACCATTTTTTTAATCTTGAAGTTGCAAACTCATATACATTTGCCTGGGGATTGACAGCACCGATGTTCTACATCGGAGTTATTATCGAGCAGTTCCTCTTCTCTGAAGCTAATCCAAGCAAATCTAACATTTTAAAAAGAGGACTTTTACTTTCATCTGCTCTGGTTGTTATTTATGCTGTAATACTGCTTGTCGTAGTCGGCTTCTTTCCCGGTCTTCTTCCCTCTTCTGTTAATTCGGGTTATGTAATTAATATTTTGCTGCTTATGATATCCGGTTATTCACTGTACGTGATCTTTCATTTCCCTGTAAATGCGTATCTGTTTAAATCATTAGGCACAGAAAAACAAAAGTCTATTTCAATTGTTTTCAGTTTGATTATAGCTGTGTTCGTAATTTTATATATTTTAATAATGCAAGGTATTATAGCAATAAATTATATCTGGCTGCTATTTATTACCTGGAGCTACATTTTCACTCTGCTCTTAGCAAAGATTATTATAATGTTTCGAAAAGATAATGAAGCAGGAATTCAAGATCCCGTTATAGAGATTAAAATCCTTGAACCTTGATAAATTAATAAAATACTCTGCTCCCTTTTTTGTTATCGCAATTATCAGCCGTTCGATTGAAGAGATAAGTTTTCTTTACTTTGCTGTCCCGGTAATGAGTGTGTTCTATATTGTGCTTAATTTGCAGCGAGTCAAAAAGCTTGTCCCGAACTTGATTCGGGATCAAAAGTCAAAAGTCAAAGGTCAAAAAGATAGAACAGAAAGTGATTATCTAGCTCCTGGTATCCGACATCCGGCATCCGGAACCTGCCTGCCGGTAGGCAAGGTCTGGTATCTGATGTTTTTAATTCCCAGTCTCTGGTTTCTATTAACCTCGCTCTGGTCTTCTTACCCGGAAGTTTCCGCATTAAGAGCTCTTTATTTTATATTAATTTCTGCAGGTTGTATTTCAGCAGGAGTTTTATGGATACGATATTCAGGTAAAGGTATTTTCGATTTTTTATTACCTGCAAATATTTTCGTTGTGCTTCTTTGCTTATTTTCGGTGATTACAAATATTCCTTCCGATAGCTGGACAGGCGGTCACGGAAAAGGTTTTATAGGTTTCTTCGGACATCAGAACTTGCTAGCGAGTGTTTTACTCTTTACCATCCCCTCAGTCCTGACATTTAAGATAAAAGATAAAACTTCAAAGATTAAATATTTTTACTTTTTACTTTTTTCTTTGAACTTGATTGTGCTTACACTGACCTACTCCCGTGCATCTATCCTGTCATTAGTCATTGGTGCATTAGTATTCCTGATATTAAATAAGAACTGGAAAGTGCTGATATATAGTTTTGGAATAACCGCTTTTACCGCAATCATAATCTATTTTACTCCCTCTTTAAATGAATCTGTGGACAAAATTCTAAAAAAAGATTTCCCTGAAATATATTCATCAAGAATCTGGATGTGGGAACCATCTTACAAAGCTGCACTTGAAGGAGGACTTTTCGGATTGGGATACGGTATCAGCCATCCGGAAATAAGATCAGGTGAATACAGTGATCGTTATGAAAACGGCAGACTAATCAGAGAAAAAGGAAACAGCACACTCGCGTTAATAGAAGAAGCAGGATTGATTGGATTGGTTCTGTTTATAATGCCAATCTTCGTTATTGTCATCCTGAGCCCTTCGACTCTTCGACTTCGCTCAGGACAAGTTCCAGCGAAGGATCTTTCTAAAAAGAGATTCTTCTCCCGCCTCGGCGGTATCAGAATGACGAAGCCAAATTCAAGACATACTGCTGACAACTCACTACTAACTACTCACTACTCACTACTCACTGCTGCTCTTGCCGCGTTCATTCTCCACTCCCAGTTCGAAGCCTGGTGGGTTGGTGTTGGTTATGTTCAGCTTCCTTTGTATTTTATTTATTTCGGTTTGATAGTTCAGAGTTCGATATTTAGTAGTCCAAAGTTAAATAGTTTTAAAGTTTGAAATTTAAAGTTTAATAGTTAAGAGTTTTAAAAATGAAGATAGAAAGATTTGAAGATATAGAATCCTGGAAAGCAGGTCGTGAATTAACAAAAGCGATTTATAGTCTTACAAATAAACAGGCATTCAGTAAAGATTTCGGCCTGAAGGATCAAATTCAAAGAGCTTCAGTTTCCATAACATCAAATATTGCTGAAGGATTTGATTCAAAAACAAACAAGGCATTTATTAATTTCCTGAATTACTCATTCAGATCTGCCTCTGAGATTCAATCATTACTCTATGCTGCTTATGACCTGCAGTATATTAATAAAGATGAATTTGATTTAACATATGATCAATGTATAAAAGTAAAGAAATTGATAGGCGGATTTATCAGATATTTAGATCTAAGTAATAAGAAATAAATACAGAACTAACTAACATTGAACTTAACAACTAACAAACTTTGAACTAAAAAAG